>JAHFRO010000058.1:0-5597 GCA_023266245.1 Betaproteobacteria bacterium
GCTCGCGCGTGAACGGCATGTCGCGCAACCGCACGCCCATGGCGTGATACACCGCGTTGGCGATCGCCCCCGCGGTCGGTCCCTGGGCTCCTTCGCCCGCACCGAGCGGCGGCTGATCCGGGCGATTAATCAGCACGACCTCCACCTCCGGCGCTTCCTCGAAGGTGAGGATCGGATAATCCTCCCAGTTGCGGCTGGTTACGCGCTCACGGTCGTACTGCACGCGCTCCTTGAGCGTCCAGCTCACGGTCTGGATCATGCCGCCTTCGATCTGGTTCACGATGCCGTCCGGGTTGATCACGAGCCCGGCATCCACCGCGGCCCAGGCGCGCCGCACCGCGATCTCGTTGCCGATCTCGACCTCGGCGACGACCGCCACGTAGCAGCCCAGGTTCTTGTAGCGCGCGAAACCCATGCCGCGCCCGCGCGTGCCATCGCCCTTTTCCCCCTTGCTCCAGCCGGCCTTGGCCGCCACCGCCTCGATCACCGCGCGCGCGCGGGTGTCCTTGAGGTGGCGCAGGCGAAACTCCACGGGATCGGCGCCGGCCGCGGCAGCAAGCTCGTCCATGAAGGACTCGATCGCGAACACATTGACGTGGCCGCCGAGCGAGCGCAGGGCGGAGGTCCGCAGCGGCGTCCGCAGCACCAGGTGATTGGTGACGCGCTGGTTCGGGAACTCGTAGAGCGGGATCGCATTGCGGTGGCTGCCACCCGCGGGCAGCGGCGGATTGCCCGGCGTCGCCGCCGGGACCGGGCGCTCGAGATACCACGCCCCGAGGAGATTGGCGCCGTCCTTGCCGGCTGGCCGCGTGCTGTGCCCGTGGCTCCACACGTCGTGCGTCCAGTTAGCGATGCGACCCTCCCCGTCGAGCTGAGCGCGCAGGCGCACCACCATCGCGGAGCCGAACGGCTCCCATCCGAACTCATCCTCGCGCATCCACTGCACTCTGACCGGATGGCCGGGCACCGCGCGCGCGAGCAGCGCGGCGTCGAGCGCGACATCATCGGCGCCGTTGTGACCGTAGCAGCCCGCGCCCTCGACGTGCGTCACGACGATCTTTTCCTGCGCCACCCCCAGCACCTTCGCCAGGTCCTGCCGCAGCGGGTAGATGCTCTGGCTGTGCGTCCACACCGTGTAACGGCCGTCGCTGAACCGGGCGACCGCGCACGACGGGCCGAGCGCGGCGTGGGCAATGAAGGGGCGCGTGTATTCGGCTTCGAGCGCGGCTGCCGCGCGCCCGCGCGCCGCGTCGTCGCTTTTCTCGCTGATCACCTCGGATTTCGCGTCGGCGCGCAGCAGGTAGCGCGGATCGGGGTCCGGCAGCGCGGCGGTCTCCCGCCACTGCGCAATGCGCCCGCAGCGGTTGAGGGCGCGGATCGCCTGTTCCTCGCGCTCTGCGATAACACCGAGGAAGCTGCCGTCACGCACCACCGCGACCACCCCGGGAATCTCGCGTACCTGTGCTTCATCAAGCGCAGTGAGCCGCGCGCCGGGGCTCGGCGGGCGCACGATCCGTCCATGCAGCATGCCCGGCAGCTCGAGGTCCTGAACGTAGCTCGGCGCACCGGTCACCTTGGGCGGGAGGTCGCGCCGCGGCGCCGACATGCCGATGACGGTATGCTGCGCAGCCGACTTGGGCGCGACGTCGCCGCTCGCTTCGCGCGCGAGCAGATCGTCGCTCGCCAGCTCCCAATAGGTGATGCTCCCGCCGGAGCGGGCCGTCACCCGTCCGTCCGCCACTGCCAGTTGTTCTAGCGAGACACCGAGGCGGGTGGCGGCGCGCTCGAGCAACAGGTCGCGGGTTTCAGCCGCGGCCTGGCGCAATGCCATCCCGCCCTCCTGAATCGAGCGGCTGCCCGAGGTCACGCCTTCATCGGGGCTGTAAGAAGTATTGGCCGGCGCAAGCCGGATGCGCTCGAGCGCGACGTCGAGCTCCTCCGCGACGATCTGCGCCAGCGCGGTCAGGATGCCCTGTCCGATTTCGACCTTGCCGGGGAAGACGGTGACGGTGCCGTCACGGTTGATTTTCAACCAGCGGTCGAGTCGCCGGTTGCTGTTGAGGCTGCCCGGCAACTGCCGCGCCGGCGCGGATTGGGGTTTTTCGCTCATCGGGCCGCCTCTGTAAACGGATTCGCAAACCCATCCGCCCTATGTCGGCGGCTGGCGCCATTCGCTTTACTCGCAACTGCGCAGGCTCGGTAGCTCATGCCGCTATCTCCAATGCGACGCGCCGGATCGCGCGCAGCATCCTGTGATGGGTGCCGCAGCGGCACAGGTTGCCCTTGAGCGCGGCGCGGATCTCGCTCTCGCTCGGCTTGGGATTCACGTCCAGCAGCGCCTTGGCCGCCATGATGATCCCGCTCACGCAGTAGCCGCACTGCACCGCCTGCTCCGCGATGAACGCCTGCTGCAAAGGATGCAGCCCGCCGTCCGCGACCAGCCCTTCAATGGTGGTGATCGTCTTGCCGGACGCGGCTGACACCGGGAGATCGCACGACTGCACCGCCTTGCCGTCCAGTAGCACGGTGCACGCGCCGCACTGGCCCAGCCCGCAGCCGAAGCGGGTGCCCTTGAGCTTCAATTCGTTACGCAATACGTACAGCAGCGGCGTTTCGGGCTCCGCCGTAACGCGGTGTTCGCTGCCGTTAACCATAAGTGTGATAGCCACTACACCGTCCTTTGCCCGACCGTGCTGCGCACACCAGCGGGCTTATCAAAGAAAAAACAGCAGGTTATTTTGTGGTTCTCGATTCGGTCCCACGCCGTTGCAGGCGCGGGGCCGCGGACTCGTTTTTTGAAATGTTTGGGTCTATACTGGAAATGCACGCGTAGCGTTGGGATGGAGGATTACGCCCATGATACATACCACCGACGTCGAGGCTCTGAAGCAAAGGATCCACCAATTGCAGATAGAGCACCGAGACCTCGACGACGTCATCTTACAGTTATCGCAAAGCCCAGCCCAGGACCAACTCCAGTTACAACGACTCAAGAAACGAAAACTCTTCCTCAAAGACCAGATCGCAATGCTCGAGCGCCAGCTCGAGCCCGACATACCCGCCTAGGCGGGTTCCATGTTCCGGGTTCTGTGTTCCGGGTCCCGGGTTTCGTGTTTCGTGTTTCCGATCTTGAACTCGGAACTTTGAACCTTGAACCCTGAACTCGGAACTCTCTCATATCGGTTTTTGTTGTCGCGTGCGCACGCCGAGCAGCGCGAGATAGACCGAAAACATCCCGAGCAACACGAACCACACCAGCGACCAGCCGGCGATTGACAGGCCCAGAAACGTCCACCCGGCCTCCGCGCATTCGCCACTGCCGGACAGAATCTTGTCGAGCGCCTGCGACAGCGGGAATTTCTTGATCATGTACTCCAACCCGGGCCCGCATTCCGGCACCTGGTGCTTCGGCAGGTGCTGCAGCCAGACGTGGCGGGTGGCGATCGCCGCCCCGACGCTCGCCACCATGAACGCGAGCCCGCCGTAGACGATCGCCCCGATGCGCCCCGGGCCGTGCAGCGCCGCCACCAGAAACAATCCCATCAGCACCATGAACGCCCCGCGCTGCAGGATGCACAGCGGGCACGGTTCCTGGTTCTCGTAGTGCTGCAGGTAGAGCGCAAATGCGAGCAGCAGCGTGCAGATCACGAAACCCGCAAGATAACCGAGCCGTGGAGTGGGCTTGGACAACATGAGGAGCTGTGCGAGGCGCCGGAGTGCAACCTTGCCTGGAAAGAAGTGAATTCTAGCAAAACCGACGACCTGAAACCGCTCCGCCGGGGGGTGTCCGCGCATTGTGATTGACGCGCCGCGCTCGTTCGCCTTTAATTGCCACGACCTGGACAGCAGATGAGCGAGATCTGGAAGCAAACGGTCGTCGTCTCAAACCGGCCCGGCGCCAGCGGCAACATCGGCGCCGAGACAGTCGCGCGCGCGGCTCCCGACGGGTACACGCTGCTCATGGGGACGACGGCGCTCGCGAGCAGCCCGGCGTTGTACTCCAAGTTGGCTTACGACGTAACGCGCGACCTCGCGCCGGTGAGCCTCGTCGTCAGGATGCCCAACGTCCTCGTCGTGCACCCTTCGCTGCCGGCGCGCTCGGTCAAGGAGCTCCCGGCCCTGACGAAAGCCAGGCCCGGCACGCTCAACTCGGCTTCAGCGGGCATCAAACCCGAGTAAACGGCGGCTCCGTGGCGTTGGCCCTGCACGGAATCAGTTGATCATCATGATACGCATCGCGCCCGGCATCGCGCTCGACGAAAACGAAATCACCCTGTCCTTCATCCGCGCTTCGGGTCCGGGCGGGCAGAACGTGAACAAGGTCGAAACCGCGGTGCAACTGCGTTTCGACGCCGCGCGCTCGCGTTCCCTGACCGGGGCGGTGCGCGCGCGGCTGATTGCGCTCGCGGGACACCGCGTCAGCGGCGACGGCATCCTCATCATCACCGCACAGCGCTTCCGCAGCCAGGAACGCAACCGGCGCGACGCCATCGGGCGTCTGGTCGCGCTGATACGGGAGGCGGCGCGGCCGCTCAAGACACGCAAACCGACGCGGCCAACCCGCGCATCGCAGCTGCGCCGGCTGGAAGCCAAGCGGCGTCGCAGTGAGGTCAAACGCGCGCGTGTCGGGCGCTGGGAAGAGTCTTGATGTGCGTCGAAGCCAGTGAGTAAAACCGCGAGCCTCACGTGACCGAGACGGTGTGCGTCACCAGCTCCGAGCCGTTCCAGTAATGGAGCTGGTAGGCAGGCGGCTCGTCGGCCGCGGCGTCGAATTCATCGGCGTGCAGATTGAGGATCCCCTGAAAAGCGGTGCTGGGGCAGACCGACACGGTGGTGCCGCGCCAGCGCGCCTGGATGCCGCGATGCACGTGGCCGCAGGTAATGCGCTCGATTTGATGATGGCGTTCCACGATCGTCCCCAGTCGCCCCGCGCTCGCCGCGTCCAGCCCGATTTCGTCCATGCAGCGTATCCCGGTCTTGATCGGCGGATGGTGCATGAAAATGAGCACAGGCCGGCCGGACACGACCGCGAGCTGGGCGTCCAGCCAGTCGAGCTGGGCGGCGTCGAGCGCGCCGCCGTCCGCGCCGGGAACCACCGTGTCGAGCGCCAGCAGCCGCACGGGGTACTGCTCCACGGCGTAGCGCACCGGCTCGCCCGGGCGCGGCAGATAGGCGTGGTCGCGGAATTCGGAGCACAGCGCCGCGCGGTCGTCGTGATTGCCCGGTATCAGGTAGACCGGCATGGCGAGCGGCGCCAGCAGTTCCCGCAGGCGCCGGTACTCGGAGTCGGTCCCGCTATCAACCAGGTCGCCGGTGGCGAGCACCGCGTCCGGCGGCGGCCTGAGCCGCAAGATGTGCTGCACGCAGCGCGCAAGACAGGCGCCGGTGTCGAACCGGTCATAGACGAGACTCCCCTTCTCGCCGACGTGCAAATCGGAGATCTGTGCGATGATCATGGATGACAACTGCGCGCCACGGACCGGAGTATGCCCGGTCCTGCATCCGGCCCCGTTTCAGTCCATGCAGCGTCTATGCGATCATCGGCCGCCTGCGCCGCAGCCTCCGAAACGCTTGTGGCAAGCATTCGGCCTTGTGGC
>JAHFRO010000058.1:5697-13824 GCA_023266245.1 Betaproteobacteria bacterium
TGCCCGCAGCCTCAGACCGGCTATCGGCAAGGTCTTAACTCTGCGGTGTCAGCTGCCTCGCACGCCTCCGCGGTCGCACCCGCAAGCGGGCACCTACTCCACGCTCCGGCGTGCCCTCCTTGGTCGCATCCCCGCGAACAACTCTCAGCCGGCGTGCGCGGCCTCTGAACCGCCATCGGCAAGTATCCAAACCCGTCGCGTCGGCCGCCTGCGCGTCTCCAGGGTCGGATCCCCTAAAGGGGCCCCTCCTCCACCCTACGACGCGCTACCCCTCGTACTTGAACGAGAGAGCAACCCGTGCACGGTAGGCGACGACCTTGCCGTTCTCGACGACCAGGTCGGTCTTGGTCACTTCCGCGACGCGCAGGTCGCGCAACGTGCGCGCTGCGGTCCGCACCGCGTTGCGCGCGGCATCCTCCCAAGAATTCCTGCTGGTACCGACCAGTTCTGTGATGCGGTAGACGCTCCCCATGCCTTTGCCCTTTGCCATAACCCCTCCTTGCGGTTGGTGACTGCCGCCGGCGCATGCCGCTCCCGGCGGGCATCACCATCATAGCACCGCGGAGATCGAAGTCAGGGCCGGCGGGAAAGCTGCGCGCCTGCCTAGAGACTCTTACCGTGGTGCGTGGACGGCGTTCGCTTCCACTATGGCCTTGAGCTTGACGTAATCGGTCTTGCCGCTGCCGAGCAGCGGCAGCTCGCTTACGTGCACGATGCGCCGCGCGACCGCGAGGTCCTGTGCCCCCAGCTCGCGCGCCGCCCGCTGCAGCGCGATGCGATCGAGCCCGGGTTCGGTGGTGAACAGCACCGTGCTCTCGCCCGTCTGCGGGATGAGCTCGATCGTCGCGGCGTGCTGGTGGGCTGGCGATGCGTGGTGGGCGATGCGCTCGACGTCCTCGAGCGAAACCATTTCTCCCGCGATCTTGGCAAAGCGCTTGACGCGGCCGTGAATGGTGACGAAACCGTCGTCGTCCACCTCCACCACGTCACTCGTGTTGTACCATCCCGCCCCGACTTCGGACCGGGGTGCATGCAGCACGCCGGGCTCCTCATAGAAGTAGTAACCACGCATCAGGTTCGGGCCGCGCACGTGCAGCACCCCCCCGTTTTCGATTCCCGGCACCTTGATCACGCGGTACTCGATCCCGGGCAGGAAGCGCCCGACAGTGCCCTCCTTGTAGGCGAGCGGAGTGTTCAGCGTCAGCACCGGTGCACATTCGGTGGTGCCATAGCCCTCCATGATGCGCAGCCCGAATTTGTGCAGCCACAGGCTCGCTACCTCGGGATTGAGCTTTTCCGCACCCGACACCACGACGCGCACCTTGTAAAAGTCGTAGGGATGAGCCTGGCGGGCGTAATGTCCGAGGAAGGTGCTGGTGCCGAAGACATAGGTGCAGTCGTGCGCGTAGGCGATCTCCGGTATCGCGCGGTAATGCAGCGGAGTGGTGTAGAGGAAGACGCGCGTGCCGGTCACGAGCGGCATCAGCGTACAGGCGGTCAGGCTGTAGGAGTGATACATCGGCAACGCGTTCAGGAACCGGTCGTTGGGCCCGAAGTCGATGGCCGTGCGCATCTGCGCGATGTTGGCAAGAATCGCGTCATGGGATAGCGCCACGCCCTTTGGCCGCGCCTCCGAGCCCGAGGTGAAAAGCACCACCGCCGTGTCGGCGGGATCGGCGCGCCTGATCGCCGCGCGCGGCCGCCACAGCGCAAAGCACACCAGCCACAGCTTGTCGGCCAGCGTGAGGCCCGCGCGCAGGTCCTCGACAAAAACCAGGTTGACGCCGGAGAACGCCTTCACCGCGGCATCGAGACGCGCGAGCTCGATGAAACGGCGCGAGGTGATGACGGTCTTCACTTTCGCCGCCACGCATGCCGCCGCCATCGCCGCGGGACCGGCGGTGTAATTGATCATCGCCGGCACCCGTCGCATGGCGGACAGTCCCAGCAGCAGGCACACGGTGGTGCTGATGTTGGGCATCAGCACGCCGACGGTATCGCCTTCGGCAGAAACGCGTGTCGCCAGCCGTCCGAGCGCCAGGCTGACCTTGAGCAGATCGCCGTAGGATTCGGGTGTGCGGCGCGCGTCCTCGATGATGCGCGTCGCACGGCCGTGCGTATCGATCGCTGACAGAAACGCCTCATAAAGGGTCTGCCGCGTGCGCGCCGCAAACGCCATGCGCTGCATGACCTTGAGCATCTCGTCGGCGAGACGCCGGCGCCGTTGCTTCCCCCTGAGCGGCGGGATCGCGGGCAGCCTCACCACCGGCTGGATGGTGAGCGTCACGCACGGCCGCCAGCGTTTGGGAAAGTTGCCGGCCACGCTCGAGAAGCGCGAGAGCAGCGTTCCCCGTATCACCACCGGAATGATGTCGGCGTCGCAGCGCGCCGCGATGATCGCCGCAGCGTCGTAGACCTTCATCAAAGCCCCGGTGGTGGAAGGGCGACCTTCCGGAAAGACCGCCACCGCTCCGCCACGCTGGACGGTCCGTACTAGACGTTTGACCTCGAGGGGGCGCGCCGGCTCGATCGCGACATGTGGCAGGCGCGCGATCAGCCAGCGCAGGAAAGGGTGCTTGAGATCGTCGCGCGACACCGCAACGGTGACGTCCACCGGCAGGAACAGGGTGAGCAGGACGCTGTCGAGGGCCGACTCATGGTTGGCGACGATGAGCGGCCGGGGGGCCCTCAGCGGGCTGCTATCCCCCTCCACTTTCACCTTGAAAAACAGCCGCAGCAGAAAGCGGAAAAGTACGTGTATCACAATAACTTAACGGACATACTTAAACTTACTTTTTAACTGTTAATCCCGTCCGCGTCAAACCCTGCGGGCGGGCTGCTCACGATCGCCCGGGTGCCTTGCAGTGCACAAGGCGCAACAACCGGTTGGGAGATTTTCAATCGGCAGGGTGTTGGAGCATAATCATTACCCCCTGTTTTTAAAACATAAAAGAAAAATCTATCAAAATGTTAGATTTGCTTTTTAGAAAAAGCTGCCATTAAATTGAAGTGCTGATTTGCATCACGCCGTCGTTTTCTTAACCAGTTCCATTTTTTCTCTCGGGGAGAAACATCATGGAAATGCTCGTCCCAGCTGCGGTACTCGAAGTGCGTCAACACCCCGCACGCCAACTCAAGCTCGTCCCGGCTGCGGTACTGGAAGCGCGTCAACTACCTGCAAGCCAACCTCATACCAACGGTATCGAATTCAACTTTTCGCCACAGTTGCGCGTCCACTTCGACAAGCAGACGCGGGCGATGTGGTCGCGCTGGGCGCCGGAGCCGCGCCCGTGCTTCAATCCGGCTCTGCTCGCCGCCATCCGCGCCTACTACGACTTCCTGGGCGCGAGCGGCGCGCGGGTCGATTGCTACGGGGAAGAACACCCGATCGAGTACGTGGTGCTGGCTTCGGCCACGCCCGGCGTGTTCAACCTCGGCGGCGACCTTGACCTGTTCAAGCAGCTGATCGACGTGCGCGATCGCCAAGGCCTGCTGCGTTACGGGCGCGCGTGCATCAACGTGCTCTTCCGCAATTACATCGGGCACGAGCTGCCCGTCACCACTATCTCGCTAGTGCAGGGAGAGTGCCTCGGCGGCGGATTCGAGGCGGCGCTGTCGAGCGACGTCATTATCGCCGAAAAAAGCGCGCACTTCGGATTCCCGGAGATCCTGTTCAACCTCTTCCCCGGGATGGGCGCCTACTCCTTCCTGGAGCGCAGAGTCGGCCAGAAAGGGGCCGAAGAGGTCATCACCAGCGGCAAGATCTACAGCGCGGAGGAAATGGTCGCGCTCGGCGTGATCGACCTGGCGGTGGAAGACGGCCAGGGTGAAGACGAAGTGGCTGCCCTGATCAAGCGCCGCGCGCGCGGCCGAAACGGATTGAGCGCGCTTGCGGCGGTGCGGCGGCGCGTGCATCGGATCGACTTCGAGGAGCTGCTCGACATCGTGCAGATCTGGGTCGACAGCGCGCTCCGGCTCAACCCACGCGACCTGAAGCTCATGCACCGGCTGGTTTCGCGCCAGAACGGCCTCGGCGAATCGCAGCAGGTTCACTAATACCAACCTATTTATCGCCGAGCAGAAAAGATAGAGGAGAAATCCAATGACCCGCCTGATCGAATATTCCCTGGCGCGTGATGTCGCAGAACGGGTGTACAGTGGGAAATCAGCCCTTCCTGCTGGCTGGGAGCTCGATACGAGCTTTAACCCGAACGCCGTTACCGATGGGACTGGCGTTCCCGGCGAGCTGCATCAAGGCAGCGGCTTCTATGCCTACGCTCTAAGACCAACGATCGCTAATACCAGCGAGGCACAGAACGTGCGCATCCTTGCTATTCGTGGTACTGAGCGAAAGAAGCCTTCAGATCTCTATGCTGATGTGAGTGACATTGGAAAATCCCAGTTTGACGGCGCTTCATCGGTCATTAACAGTTGGCTTGCCAGGCATCTTGTTGCAGGTAGAAACATCGAGTTGATCGGCCATAGCCTGGGCGGTGCATTGGTTCAATGGGCGGCCAATGACACCAACCTGATTTCCGAGGCGAACGCCACGTCCGTCCTGTCTATTGGGCGTAACCTTCCAGACCCAAATGTTCCGGGTTCAACCAGTCATCCGAAATTTGTGATCAAACCCTCTCAGCTCCATTTCTATACTTTCAACGCTCCCGGTATCACGCTGTCGCCTAGCGCGGTTGCACCTTCAGACAAGACTTCCATCGTAAACGGCGAACACCACGTCATTGCATTAAAGCTTTCGTTTCCCGCTCCTATTCTGAAGGGCGATGCGATTCACTTACTGGGCGGCTCCCCTGTTGGTGGGGGAGTCGTTGCGCATAGGGTTAATTTTGCTGCTGTGGGCCACTCCGGCTGGTTTGCTCACGCGATCAACAGGCCGACTTGGTGGGATGAACCCATCGATCCTGGTTATGTGCCGCCTTTCCCGGCTGACTTTCAGGTGGCCCAGGCGGTCGGACGATTTGTCACCGATTTGTTTGATGCCAACGGCCAGTGGGACAGCGAGCTTGCAGCGTCGGTGAAACTCGTCATCTTCTTTGCAGTTGCTGCGACGGTCGGGCTTCCATTCCAACTGGGAGACAAACTCCGCGATCTGATAAAGGGGGTCGCGGCATTCAGCGTAGAACTCGTGTCTTCTCTTTGTCGGGCGGTAAGCAATGTCAGTCAGGGCGCGAGTGATTTTCTTTCCGGGGCGGCGACCGCTTTTGAAAGCTTTCTTAAGGGCACCGCCAAATCTGTCGAGATCGTGCGCCTGGCGCTTCGCCCGTACGCGGCGGCTCTGATACACTGACATGAAACGCGCACCCTCACAAAGGCTCGCGGCAGGCGGCTGTGACGGGCACGCCTGCGCAACAGGGAGGTCAGCTTGAGCAATCCGACCATGGAATACAGCATTCAGTATGTGTCTGAAATGCTGGGCATACCGATCCAGAAGCTGCGGCGCTGGGACGAGCAAGGCGTGCTGGTTGCCTCGCGCACCGACGGCGGGCACCGTCGTTACTCCAGGGAACTGATCGACCGCCTGACGGCCCCGGGGTTCAACGCCAACAACGACAAGACCAACAAGGAACTGGCGACGATCCGCAAGTCGCTTGCCGAGAAGCGCCGCGTCATTCAGCTGCTGCTGGAGAGCGAAAACCGCTACCGTGACCTAGTCGAGACCTCCCATGACCTAATCTGGACCACCGACGCGCAAGGCCGCTTCACCTATCTCAACAATGCCGCCCACGATATCTTCGGGCTGGCGCCCAAGGACCTCATCGGACGCTGTTTTTTCGATTTCGAGGCGGGCGTCTCCCACATCTCCAACCGGCGTTTTCTGGCACTACTCAAGCGCCACAGTGAGATCAAGAACTATGTGAGCCACCTGGTCACCGCCAAGGGCGCGGATCGCTGGATCGGCATCAACGCGCGCGTCGTGCTCGACGACAACGGGGCCGAGTTCGGCATCCGTGGCACCGCGCGGGACATCACCGAGCAGCATCTGGCGACCCAGCGCATCGAGCACCTGGCGCTGCACGACGCGCTCACCGACCTCCCCAACCGCCATAGCCTGCAGCGCCGTATCGAGGAGGCCCTGCAGTTGGGCGGCGTCGGCGCCCTGCTGTTTCTCGACGTCGATCATTTCAAGTACGTCAACGACAACTTCGGCCACCGCATGGGCGACCAGCTGATCGTCGGGGTGGGCAGCGTGCTGCGCGACATGATGCGCGGCTTGACCGGCGAGCTGTTCCGCCTCGGCGGTGACGAGTTTGCGATTCATCTGCCCGCGGCGCTGCGCAAGGAGGCGATCGACGTCGCCGAGCAGGCGCTCGACGCGGTGCGTCATTACCGCTTCCAGGCGGGCGATCACAAGGCGATTTCCAATCTCACCGCCTCGGCGGGCATCGCGCTCTACCCGTTCCACGGCAACGACGTACTGGCGCTGCTGTCCAACGTGGACATTGCGATGTACCAGGCCAAGGACCTCGGCCGCAACCGCCATGTGCTGTTCGGCCAGGATTCCGACAGTCTGCGCAGCACGCACAAGCGCATACACTGGGCAAAAACGCTGCGCGACGCGCTCGACGAGGACCGACTGATCCTGTTCTACCAGCCGGTGGTGCGGCTGAAAGACCAGAGGCACATGCATCACGAGATCCTGGCGCGCATCCGCGACGAGGACGGGCGCTACCTCCTGCCCGGCAACTTCGTCGAGCTTGCCGAATCGCTGGGGATGATCCAGGAGATCGACCTGCGCGTGATCGAAAAGCTGCTGGCCTTCATGCGCGACAATGATCAGCTCGGCAAGAAGCTGCGCTACTTCGTAAACCTTTCGCGGGTGTCGATCTCCGACCCGCGTTGGATCAAGCGCTTTCTCGCCCTGCTGCGCGGCAGCGGCGTCAGCCCGAGCCAGCTCGTGTTTGAGATCACGGAGACCGCCGCGATGTCGGAGATCGACGTCACGCTCACCTTCATCCGCCAACTGAAGAATATGGGCTGCCGCTTCGCGCTCGACGACTTCGGCGCCGGCTTCAGCTCGTTCTACTATCTGAAGCGGTTCGAAGTCGATTATCTGAAGATCGACGGCAGCTTCATCCGCGACCTCGCCACCGATGAGGGCAGCCGCATTTTCGTGAAGGCGCTGAACGACGTCGCGCGCGGTCTCGACAAGCAGGTTATCGCGGAGTGGGTGGAAACGCCCGAAGTGCTCAAGCTGCTGACCGAGATGGGTGCGCAATTCGGCCAGGGCTACCTCTTCCACCGCCCGGCGCTGCTCGAGCCCCGGATCGATCCGGGGATGGCCAGCAGCGCCAGCGCCGCCTGACCCGGATGTCACGCTGAACCACAGAGACACAGAGGCACAGAGAAAGAACCAAAAGCTCTAACCGCCGAGGACGCCAAGAAAAATCCAAACCAAGCGATCTACAGCAACTCTTCTTTTTTGGCTCTTTGCCCCTGCGGTTCTGCTCTTAGCATTTCTCTCCGCGTCTCTGTGCCTCTGTGGTAAAAAGGGAGTAACAGCCGCTACCAGCCGCCTGCGGCGATGCGCTCGGCCCACAGCAGGCCGACCACGGTTTTAACATCGGTTATCCTGCCGGTCCTCACCCAGTCGAGCGCCTCGCGCAGCGGCATCGGCACCACCTCGAGAAACTCGCCCTCGTCCGGCGCGTGGCCGACGGGGGTCAGATCGCGCGCGATGAAGAGCTCAATGCGCTCATCGGCGTAGCCGATGCAAGGGTGGATGGTGGCGAGGTGCTGCCAGGCTGAGGCGCCGTAGCCACACTCCTCCTCAAGTTCGCGCTGCGCCGTCGTCAGCGGCTCCTCCCCGTGGTCGATCTTGCCGGCCGGCAACTCGTGAAAGTGCCGGCGCAGCGGGTAGCGGAACTGGCGCACCAGCACCACGGTATCGCGATCGAGAAAAGGCAGCATCATCACCGCGCCCGGGTGCCTGATGTATTCGCGCCGCGCGCTCCTGCCGTCAGGCAGCCGCACCTCGTCCTCCAGCACGTGCAGCAGCTTGCCGTGATAAACGGTCTTCGAGCTGATCGTATGCTCGGTAAAATCGGATCGCTTGTTGGTCATGGTTGAACTCAGGTAAACGGTGAGCGGTAAGCGGTGAGCGCTAGAACC
>JAHFRO010000192.1 GCA_023266245.1 Betaproteobacteria bacterium
GCGCAGGCAGCGGTGAAGCAGCGCGTGCTCGAAGACAGCCTGTGGCACATCGGCAGGGTAAGACCGGAGCAGATGCTGCCCGCCATACACGGTCTCGCCTGGGGCTACCGCCACCGCGCACGGTTCTCCGTGCGCTATGTCCCGAAAAAAGGGGGAGCGCTGGTCGGCTTTCACGAACTGCGCAGCAGCTACGTCGCCGACATGGCGAGCTGCGAGGTCATGCCGCCGCGCATCTCGACGCTGCTCCGGCCGTTGCGGGAGCTCATCAACGCGCTGTCGATTCGCAGCCGCCTGCCGCAGATTGAGGTCGCGGTGGGGGAAAATGCCGACGTGCTGGTGCTGCGCGTGCTGGAGCCGCCCAGTGCCGGGGACGCCGCCCTGCTGCGCGAGTTTGCCGAGCGCCACGGCGTACGGCTCTATCTGCAGCCGCGGGGACCGGAATCGGCGCAGCCGTTTCACCCTCGGGAAGACGCAGACCTCCACTACCGGCTGCCCGAGTTCGACCTCAGGATCGGTTTCGCTCCCACCGACTTTACGCAGGTCAATCACGCGATGAACCGGGTGCTGGTGCGGCGCGCGCTGACGCTGCTCGATCCACAGCCGGGCGAACGCGTAGCCGACCTGTTCTGCGGCGTGGGCAACTTCGCGCTGGCGATCGCGCGCCGCGGAGCAACCGTGATCGGATTCGAGGGCAGCCCGGAGCTGGTGAAACGCGCGGCGGACAACGCCGAGCTGAACGGCCTGGCCGGAGCGGCGCGTTTTGCGGTGATGGACCTGTTTAATCCGGACCGTGCCCGACTGGCCGAATTCGGTGCGTTTGACCGCATGCTGCTCGATCCGCCGCGCGATGGCGCGATCGAGCTGGTCAAGTCGCTCGATCACGGTCCGAAGCGCATCGTCTACGTTTCGTGCAACCCGGCGACGCTCGCGCGCGATGCGTCAGTGCTGGTGAACACGCGCGGTTACCGCTTATGTTCGGCGGGCATCGTCAACATGTTCCCGCACACCTCGCACGTCGAGTCGCTTGCGGTCTTCGACCGGGAAAATTAGCCGCCAAGGCGCCAAGGACGCCAAGAAGACAAAATCTTGAACCACTAAGGACACGAAGGACACAAAGGACAAAAGAGAATTGCTCTGAATCCTGAATCCTGCTTTTTGAACCGCCAAGACGCCAAGGCGCCAAGAAAAACAACAACAATAATTGAACCGCCAAGAGCGCCAAGGACGCCAAGAAAGACAAACCAGAATTAGAACAGAAAAGGCAAGCCGAGAAGCGCTTTCAGGTACAAAAAAACGGCCGGGCATCAGCCCGGCCATTTTAGTTTGGTTTTCTTGGCGTCTTGGCGGCTATGTTTTACTCGCTCTCGCCGGTGAGGGCCATGAGAAGTTGCAGCAGGTTGGCGAAGATGTTGAACAGGCTGAGATAGCAGCCGGTCGTCGCCATGATGTAGTTGGTCTCGCCGCCGTTCACGATGCGGCTCACGTCGTGCAGCAGGAACAGCGAGAACACCACCACCACCAGCGACGAGATCGTCAGCGCGAGCGCCGGGATCTGCAGGAACATATTGGCGATCAGCGCCAGCAGCAGCATGATCATGCCGACGAACAGGAACTTGCCCATGAAGCTGAAGTCCTTCTTCACGGTCGTGGCAATGCCGGCCATGACGAAGAAGATCACGCCGGTCGCTCCGGCCGCCATCCCGACCAGGTGCGGGCCGTTCTTCAGCGTCAGCGCGACCGCGAGCAGCGGTCCCAGCCACCAGCCGAGCAGGAACGTCATGCCGAGCAGCAGGACGACGCCCAGCCCGCTGTTGCGGTTAGCGGCGATCGCGAACTGCAGCCCGATTACCGCAGCGAGCAGAACGAAGAAGCTGATGACTGGAAACTGCATGATGATGCCGCCGGTGCTGATGCCGATGAAGGCGCCGGCCACCGTCGGCGCCATGGTGAGCGCCAGCAGCAGGTAGGTGTTGCGCAGCACGCGCTGCTGCTCGAGCGCAATCTCGCGCGTGCCGATCTGATATCCCGCCTGATTGGGTTGCAGTTCGGGTTGCATAGGTCCTCTCCTCGAAGTGGTAATTCTGCTAGTGCGTAAGACTACCCAAAGGCCTCACAAGTTTCAACGAGTTAAACGCGCTAACGAAGCCGGAACCTCGTTTCAAGCGCTTGATAAGGCGTGTATTATACGAGCCGCCTGTGACGCGTCCGTGTCACACGGAGGGTTGGCAGAGCGGTTGAATGCACCTGACTTGAAATCAGGCGTACTCGCAAGGGTACCGGGGGTTCGAATCCCTCACCCTCCGCCAAACGAGCAATGCGGAATGATGAATGATGAATGATGAGCGAAAGCCGCCGGGTGAAATTCAGCCGGATTCCACTCTGCATTCATCATTCTGCATTCATCACTCGTTTTTCGTCGCGTCCGCCCAGCAGTTGGGCGTCTCGTAGATCCGCACGCGTTCCAGCCGCAGGTTGTTGCCGTACCGGTCGCGGTAAGCGGGCTCGAGGACGCGGTACGCAGTGACAGCGAGGTGCTCGGCGGTGGGCGGCTCGTCGAACAGCACGGTCTTGTGGCCGGGCAGGGTGGCAAGAAACTCGACCACTTTCCGGTCGCCCCGCCACGCGAGGAAGGCGTGATCCCAGGCGTCCACCAGCTCGCGCCGCGCGATATCGCGCACTTCGGAGAAATCCATCACCATGCCCCGTTCGGCCACGCCTTCCGCGGTGATGACGTCGCCGGCGAGCGTGATCTCGATCGCGTAACGGTGCCCGTGCAGGTGCTGGCACTGGCTGGCGTGGTCGGGAATGCGGTGGCCGGCGTCGAACTCCAGCCTGCGGGTGATGCGCATGGGAAAGAGGAACAGTAGAAAGAGGCCCGGATTATAACAAGAGGCCCCGCTCCGCCGCCGTTACGGCGCGGCACGCCGGCTGTGCCCGGCCTGCCGGACGCCTCGTTACTGCTTCCTGCGGCCGTTTTTCCTGACCGCGGCCTTGCTCAGGCGGCGGTAGAGCCGCGGGTTGGTCGCCTTGAGGTAGGAGACAACCTCAAAGTCACCGCCCTTGGCCTTGGCGAGCTCGATGCCCTCGATGTGCACCAGCCGCAGCAGCTCGCGCACCGGCTTCGGCATGTTGCGGCCGCTCTCGTAGCGCGAGCCGCCGCTCTGGGTGACACCGATACGCGACCAGAATTCCTGCTGGTTGAGGCGCAGCCGGCGCCGGATTTCACGGGGATTGGAGATACGCTCGAACGGTTTCATGTTTCGTGTCACGTAGGGTCTTGCGATAACGCATTGACCAGCAGCGCGCCAATAGGTTCACGGAAACCGGCGCTGCGGCCGTCAGCTATGCCGGCGGCATGATTGGTGCGCCGCAGCGTCCTGCATGCCGACTCGTTTTTCCGCGCAAAATCAACTAAAATACACGGCTTTTTCAAGCTGCGGCAGCGACCATGGCTCTGATCGTCCAGAAATACGGCGGCACCTCGGTCGGCAGCACCGAGCGCGTGAAGAACGTCGCCCGGCGCATCGCCCGCTCGAAGGCGAAGGGGCACCAGCTGGTGGTGGTGGTGTCGGCGATGGCCGGCGAAACCAATCGCCTGATCGCGCTCGCCAAGGAGGTGCAGGCACACCCGGAGCCGCGCGAGTTCGACGTTATGGTGTCCACCGGCGAGCAGGTGACGATCGCGCTGCTCTCGATGGCGCTGATGGACCTCGGCCTGAAGGCGCGCAGCTACACCGGCGCGCAGGTCAAGATCCTCACCGACAACGCGTATACCAGAGCGCGCATCGTGAGCATCGATGAGAAACGCATCCGCGCCGACCTCGCCAACGGCTACATCGTGGTGGTCGCGGGCTTCCAGGGCGTGGACGAGCAGGGCAACATCACCACGCTCGGGCGCGGCGGCTCGGACACCACGGGTGTCGCGCTCGCCGCGGCGCTCAAGGCCGACGAGTGCCAGATCTATACTGACGTGGACGGGGTCTACACCACCGACCCGCGCATAGTGCCGGAAGCGCGGCGGCTCAGGACCATCACCTTCGAGGAGATGCTCGAGATGGCAAGCCTCGGCTCGAGGGTGCTGCAGATCCGGTCGGTCGAATTCGCCGGCAAGTACCAGGTACGGCTGCGCGTGCTCTCGAGCTTCGAGGAAGAAAGCGAGGGCACGCTCATCACATTCGAGGAAGACGAGAAGATGGAAACGGTGACCATATCCGGGATTGCGTTCAACCGCGACGAAGCGAAGATCACCATACTCGGGGTGCCCGACCGGCCCGGCATTGCCTACCAGATCCTGGGGCCGATCGGCGATGCCAACATCGACGTGGACATGATCGTGCAGAACATCGGCCACGACGGGCTGACCGATTTTTCCTTCACCGTGCACCGCAGCGACTATCAAAAGGCGCTGAAACTGCTGGAGCCGGTGGTCAAGCACATCAAGGCGCGCGGCGTGGTGGGCGGCGACAAGATCGCCAAGGTTTCTGTGGTCGGCGTCGGCATGCGCTCGCACGCGGGGATCGCCAGCACGGCGTTCCGCACGCTGGCGGAGGAGGGCATCAACATCGAGATGATCTCGACCTCCGAGATCAAGATCTCGGTGGTGATCGACGAAAAATACATGGAGCTCGCGGTGCGCGCGCTGCACAAGGT
>JAHFRO010000193.1 GCA_023266245.1 Betaproteobacteria bacterium
TTGTTGGCTTTGAATTTGGGACGGCTAGGGCGTACAAATATTTGAGCGTATCGCCCATTGGCTTCGAAGATAAGAATGCCTTTCGGATTAGCGCCAAAAATTTGTCGCTTGGTGCCGTCCGGGGCTACGTTGTCGTTGGAGACGAGCGCCCAGGTTCCGACGAGTTGATCTTTGAGCGATTTTTGCTGGCTGACGGCGCTGCCTGGAAGCAAGGCGAGTCCCAACGCCGTCATCGCAAAGATACTGAGAATGCTACGCCGATTCATTGTATTTCTCCCTTTCGTCCCGAACGATAGGAAATTCAATCCGGCCGCGATCTCGGTTCGCCGAGCCCGCGCGCCGAGAGCGGGTGTGGAAGAGGTCGCGGACTGCGCATCACGGGCCTTATGTTCACGCTGGCTCCTCCCTCCCTGGCAGACGACCGCGATCCAGGCGGGTCGTGAGCAGGATCAGCGGTCAATTACCGAGCAATCTATTCCAACCGCGAGAGCGCGGCAAGCGCTTTCCCGCACCCCGGCTGTTTCGAGGGGGTCTTTTCCGTACGGCAGGTCAGGCGATGTCAGGAACCGGATGATAGGTCAGTGGCAGGCTGACATGCCGGGGCCAACTCTCGGGACCGGGCGGCGGACTTCGCACGGTGGCGAGCGGCGCCCACAATCCGAGGTGCTCAAGGATGCGCTGGATGACTCCCGGATCCTCGATTAGCGCAATGACGCGCATTGGCCCTTGATTCCTTTTCTCGGCGTGCTCGGCGGTTCGATTAGATTTTGATCTAATTTCCGTCTTGGTTTTCTTGGCGTGCTTGACATCTTGGCGGTTCAATTATTGTTCTAGTTTTCTTGGCGTTCTTGGCGTCTTGGCGGCTAATTCAGCCTTTGATGCGGTAAAATCGCGACGACGTTGAAGGGAGGAGCCATGCCGTCATTCGATATCGTCTCCGAAGTCAATCACGTCGAAGTCCGCAACGCAGTGGAGCAGTGCAACAAGGAAATCGCGAACCGCTTCGACTTCAAGGGCTCCGACGCGCGCGTCGAGATCGTTGACAAGAACCTCGCGGCTTACGCCGACGACGATTTCAAGCTCGGGCAGTTGCGCGACGTGCTGATCGGCAAGCTCGCCAAGCGCGGGGTGGACATCCGCGCGCTGGAGCTCGGCAGGATCGAGAAGGTGAGCGGCAACAAGGTCAAGCAGGAAATCAAGATGCGCGAAGGCATCGAGCAGGAGCTCGCCAAGAAGATCGTCAAGCTCACCAAGGACAGCAAGCTCAAGGTCCAGGCGAGCATACAGGGCGAGGCGGTGCGCGTTGCGGGGGCGAAGAAGGACACGCTGCAGGAGACGATCGCGCTGGTACGCAAGTCGGTCACCGACTTCCCGCTGCAGTTCAAGAACTTCCGCGACTAGAACGCCTTAACAGCGGAACCGCCAAGGATGCCAAGAGCGCCAAGAAAAACTACATCTTTAACCACAAAGGACACCAAGGACACAAAGGAAAGCGGTTCATCCAAAAAGTCTTCGTGTCCTTTGTGTCCTTCGTGGTTCAGGATTTTCTTCTGCGTCCTCCGCGTTCTCTGCCGCGAGAGGTTCGGTTCACTCGCGGGCGAGGCCCGCGGTCCAGCGGTCATAGACGAGGTCGGCAACGCGGTGCAGCTCGGGCAGCCGCGCCTCGATCTCGGCTCTGATCGTCGCGGCCGGCTGCACCGCCGGGCTCTTGGCCCACGCGATTTCCCGGGCCCCGCTCTCGCACCAGGACTCGATGAGCTTCCGCGTCATCTCGACGTGGCATTGCATGCCGAGGTGCCTGCCCAGCGCGAACGCCTGGTTTTCGCAGTACGGGCTCGAGGCGACCCGCGTTGCGCCGGGCGGGATGGAGAAGGTCTCGCCGTGCCAGTGAAACGAGTTGAATGACTTGAGCCCCGCGCCGAACCACTCTATTGCGGCGGGGCTGTCGAGCACGTCCACCCTGCCCCAGCCGATTTCCTTGACCGGATTACGTGTCACTTCGCCACCCAGTGCCTTAGCCATGAGCTGGCCACCCAGACAGTGGCCGAGCACCGGCACATCCGTTTCGACGGCGGAGCGGATCAGTTTCAGCACCGGCGCGATCCACGGCAGGTCATGGTTGACGCTCATCGGCCCGCCCATGAAGGTGAGCCCGCTGAAGCGCCGCGGATCATCGGGCACCGCCTCGCCCTGATCCACCTTCACCAGTTGCCAGGGCACGCCGCGGCGTTCGAGATATGTGGCAAAATAGCCCGGACCTTCGGTCGGCGCATGACGGAATATCGCAACCGGTTTCACTGTTATGCGGGTATGGGACTCAAAGTGCGCAATCTTAGGACAATTCCGCTTGCCTTCCTACTCGCGGCCGGCCTGGCCGCGGCGGCCGACATCAACGTCGTCGGCCTCTTTCCGGGCAAGGCGGTGGTGTCCATCAACGGCGGCAAGCCGCGCACGATGTCGGTGGGCGAGACTACTCCCGAGGGCGTAAAGCTCATCAGCGCCGATAGCGAGTCCGCCACGTTCGAGCTCGGCGGCAAGCGCCAGACCCTCGCCGTGGGGCAAGGCGCTGCGGTCGCGACCATCTCATCGGCCAGCGGCATCGGCAGCGTAACGCTCACCGCCGACTCGCGCGGCCATTTCATCACCACCGGCACGATCAACGGCAATACCGTGCGCTTCCTGGTGGACACCGGCGCCTCCTCGGTCGTGCTCTCGACCCAGGAAGCGAGGCGGCTCGGGATCAATTATCTCGCCGGCGCGCGGGCCTTCACCCAGACCGCGAACGGCGTGGTGCCGGTTTACCGCGTCAAGCTCGACACCGTGCGCGTGGGCGACATCACCGCGAACAACGTGGACGCCGATATCATAGAAGGCGACCGGCTTCCCATCGCGCTGCTCGGCATGAGCTTCCTGAACCGCATGGAGATGAGGCGCGACGGCGATACTCTGATGCTCATCCGGCGCTACTAAAACAGGATTCACGAATCGGGATTCAGCAAAACCGCGACTCACTAGCGCTTCTTGTCCGGATCCTGACTCCTGACTCCTGAATCCTGTTTTGTGACTCCTGAATCCTGCTGTTCGGCGACGAGCGAGAGCAGGTGGCCGAACTTGGTGCGCTTGGTGCGGAGGTAGTCGCGGCTGGACTTGCGGGGAGGAACTTCGATCGGCACGCGTTCGGTGACGGTGAGACCGTACTCTGCGAGCGCCTGCACCTTGTCGGGGTTGTTCGTCATCAGGCGGACTCTCCTCACGCCGAGATCAAACAGGATGTGCGCGCCCGCCTTGTAGTCGCGCATGTCGGCGGCGAAACCTAATGCATGGTTCGCTTCGACCGTGTCGTGTCCCTGGTCCTGAAGTGCGTAGGCGCGGATCTTGTTCAAGAGCCCGATGCCGCGCCCCTCATCGAACATGTAAACCAGCACGCCGCTGCCCGCCTGCTCGATCATGGCCATCGCGGTGTCGAGCTGCTCGCCGCAGTCGCAGCGCTCGGAACCGAATACGTCGCCGGTGAGGCACTGCGAGTGCAGCCGCACCAGCGTCGCTTCGTCGGGCTTGATGTCCCCTTTCACCAGCGCGACGAAGGCCTGTGTCTCCATGTTGTCGCTGTAGACCATCAGGCGGAAGCTGCCAGCCTTGCGCGTGGGGAGCGTCGTTTCCGCGCGGCGGCGGATCAGCCGCTCGTTCTGGCGGTAGGCGATGAGGTCGGCGATCTTGAGAATCTTGATGCCGTGCCTGGCTGCGAAGCGCTCGAGGTCGGACATGCGCGCCATGCTGCCGTCGTCCTTCATGATCTCGCAGATCACGCCCGCGGGCTTGAACCCCGCCAGGCGCGCGAGGTCCACCGCCGCTTCGGTGTGGCCGCGGCGCGCGAGCACGCCGCCGTCCACCGCGCGCAGCGTCTGAAGCCGGCCGGGGCGGATCAAGTCGGTGGGCTTGGCGTTGTCCGAGATCGCGACCTCGATGGTGCGCGCTCTGTCGTAGGCCGACATGCCGGAGCCCACGCCTTCGCGCGCGTCGATGGGTGTGGCAAACGCGGTGCCGAACTTGGTCTGGTTGCCCGTATCGTCGGTGATGAGCGAGAGACCGAGCAGGCGCATGCGTTCTTCGGTCAGCGCGAGCGAGATCAGGCCGCGACCGTGGCTCGCCATGAAGTTGATCGCCTCGGGCGTCGCTTTCTCTGCAGCAACAAACAGGTCGCCCTCGTTCTCGCGGTCCTCGTCGTCCACGAGGATCACCACCCGGCCCTTGCGCACCTCCGGCAGGATGTGTTCGACGAGGTATTCGCTGGTTTTCCCGGTCGTGCTCATCGCGCGTCGCTCGCTAAGACTTAGCCACAGAGGGCACAGAGATCACAGAGAAAGAACAATGGACAACATAAAAGGCGTCAAGGCGGCCGTCAACTTGTCCTTGCTTTTGCACGCTCTGTGTCCTCTGTGTCCTCTGTGGCTGATGCTCTTGACGTCATCAGCCGACGGGGTTGCCGCGCGTGATCAGCCGCATAAACTCGGCGCGGGTCTTCTCGGCGTTGAATTCGCCGGTGAAGGCGGAAGTAGTCGCGATCGAGTGCTGCTTCTGGATGCCGCGCATCACCATGCACATGTGCTGCGCCTCGATCACCACCG
>JAHFRO010000059.1 GCA_023266245.1 Betaproteobacteria bacterium
CGCCGTGAGGCGTGCCCTCGGGCAACGCGCGCGCCAGGGCGTGCACCGCATCCCTGCAACTGGCGTGCGCAAGTGCAAAGTGCACGGGCAGCGTCACGCGGAACGGCGCGTCACCGGCGAGGAGATAGCACGCCAGCAGGTACTGCTCGGAGTAGTAGCGCGGCACCCATTCCCGGGGGTAGTCGAACGGCAGGAACACGTCGTGCACGCCGACCGTGACGCCCGGCTTGAGCGCGGGCAGCACCTCGGTGAAGAACACCGTCGCGTCGGAACCCATGAAACAACGGTGCGAGCTGTCGATGAACACCAGATCGTCCGCGGTGAGCCCGTTGAACAGCGCCAGGTCGCTGCTCTCGAGCGGGGCTCTGATCACTTCGTCACACAGGGCGTCAATCCCGGCGCGCGGTTCGGGGTCGATCGAAACGATGACGGTGGCCAGGCCGTGATCGCGGATCGCCCGGCGCACGAAGCGGGTGGAGATGCCGGAGCCGATCTCGATGTATCGCCGCGGCCGTTTGAGCGCGGTCAGGCAGTAGAGCGCGATGCCGTCGAAGCTCGGAATCCACGGGTTGTTCCAGTGCGGGGCGTCGGGGCGATCGGCCGCGGCTGCGATCGCGCCGAGCGCCGGGACAAACTGCGCAAACGACTGCAGCAGCTCGCCATAACCGGCAATCCCTCGCTCGAGCACGGCGTGGAGGCGGGCGTGCGGCGCCGCGGCATGGCGCGGCGCGTCCGGCACAGGGTAGTCGAGCATTATGGAAAACGCGCGGCGCTCCACCGCGTGCGCGAGCAGGCGGTCGGCTTCGGTCTGCCGTCCGTCGCGCGCCGCGATCAGCGCCAGCAGGTACGCGCTGTCGGCGTGCCCCGGCTCGGCCTTGAGCACGGCCCGGCACAGTTGTTCCGCCTGCGCCGTTTGCCCGGCGCGATAGAACTCGAACGCCTTGCGGAAGGCCTGATCAGCGCTCAGCACCGCCACGCTTGAGACTCCTCCCAGTCACTGCCGGAGCAGGATGCGGATGTCGTGCAGCATTGCCGCTCCGCACGCCGTTACAGCGGAACGCGGAAATAGTGGTCGATGAGCAGCGCCGCGAACAGCGCTGCGAGATAGGCTATGGAGTAGCGGAAGGCGCGCTGCGCAAGACGGTCGCTGTAGGCGGCGTAGATTCTCACCGCGTACCACAGGAACACGGCGTCGAGCGCGAGTGCCGCGGCAAGGTAAATGGCGCCGCTCATGCGGGTGACGAACGGCAGCAGCGTCACCGCGGTGAGAATCACGGTGTAGAGCAGCACGTGCAGGCGCGTGAATTTGTCGCCGTGCGTCACCGGCAGCATCGGCACACCGGCCTTGGCGTATTCGTGCTTGCGGTAGAGCGCCAGCGCCCAGAAATGCGGCGGGGTCCAGGCGAAGATGATGAGGAACAGCAGCAGCGCTTCCGGGGCGATCTCGCCGGTGACCGCGGCCCAGCCCAGTACCGGCGGCATGGCGCCGGAGGCACCACCGATCACGATGTTCTGCGGCGTCATCGGCTTGAGGATCACGGTGTAGACGATGGCGTAGCCGACGAAGGTGGCGAGCGTGAGCCACAGGGTGAGCGCGTTCACCCACTGATAAAGCACGAACAAGCCCGCCCCGCCCATCACGCCGGCGAATGCGAGCGTCTGCAGCGAAGTCACCTGGCCGCGCGGCAGAGGCCGGGCACGGGTACGCGCCATCAGCGCGTCGATCTTCTGCTCGACCAGGCAGTTGACCGCCGCCGCCGCGCCCGCGGTGAGCGCGATGCCGATGGTGCCGGCGACGAGCGCCTGCAGCGGCACCATGCCCGGCGTGGCGAGGAACATGCCGATCACCGCGGTGAAGACGATCAGCGACACCACGCGCGGCTTGGTGAGCTGGTAGAACTGGCTCAGGCGCGCGGCGAACGGCTGGCGGACAAGACTGGAGAACATCAAGATGTTGGAGGCTCTAGGTTTCGGGCCGCTGGAAGACGGTGAAGTTTAGCACCACCACGATGGCCAACAAAAGCGCGGCGCCGGCGTTGTGCGCCACCGCCAGCGCGAACGGCAGACTGGCGACAACGTTGGCGACGCCGAGCGCGGCCTGCGCGGCGAGCAACGTCAACAGCAGCGCACCCTGCACTGCGAGGCCCGGCACGCGCAGCAGCGTAATCGCCAGCCCGCCGAGATAGAGCACGACAATCAGCGCGCCGAGGCGGTGCGTCCAGTGGATCGCAGTGAGCGCCTCGTGCGAGAGCGGTGCGCCGGCCGCCGTCATGCCGAGTTCGCGCATCACGTGAAATGCGGGGTGAAAGTCCATCTGCGGCAGCCACTGCCCGTGGCAGGTCGGGAAGTCGGCGCAGGCGAGCGCCGCATCATTGGCGCTGACCCACCCGCCGAGCGCGATCTGGCACGCCAGAATGAACAGGCCCGCCGCGGCCCAGGGCCTGAGCCACCGCGCGACGGTCGCCGGCGCCACCGGATTGAGCTGGCGCAGGACGAGCCATGTCAGCAGGGCGAGCGTCGCCATCCCTCCCACGAGGTGCAGAGTGACGACGGCGGGCTTGAGCAGCATCGTCACCGTCCACCTGCCGAGAGTCGCCTGCAACGCCACCAGCGCCACCAGTGCGGTCGCGAGCCACGGCGACTGCCGCAGCTCGCCGCGCCGGCGCCAGGCGATTACCGCGATCGCGAGAATCAGCAAACCCAGCGTGCCGGCGAGATAACGGTGAAACATTTCCTTCCGCGCGCGGCCCACATCCACTGTCTTGCCCGGAAAGGCCTGCTCGGCTTTCGCCACCTCATGCGCCTGCTCGGGCACGCCGATCAACCGCCCGTAGCAGCCCGGCCAGTCGGGGCAGCCGAGGCCGGCATCTTCCAGGCGCACGGTGGCGCCCACCACGATCACTGCGAAGGCGAGGCCGACGGCAAGCGGTACGAGGATACGGTACATCAGCCGATGCGTGACACCTTGAGCAGGCGCGTGAGGTCCTTGATCATGCGCTGCGGGTCGGGATCGCGCGGATAGCGCAGCATCAGGTTGCCGAGCGGGTCGATCACATAGATATGGTCCGAGGACGCGCCCTGCGCCGGAAAGAGCTTCAGCACCTCGTTGCCGGCGGCGCGGATCATCCAGGTGCCCTGGTACTGCGCGACGGCCCCGGCGCGTGGCGTGGTGTCGTCGCTGATGAGCCAGGCCCGCTCCACGCGCTCCATGTCCTTGCCCTGGGTGAGCCGCAGCTGGCGCATGGTGAGCAGTTTTCTTTCGCAGTGCGCGTCGCACCGGCCCGAATCCACGGTGGCGAGCACCCATTTGCCCCTGAGACGCGAGAGCTGGAACGGCGTGCCGTCTGCCAGCGCCAGGCGCACATCCGGCAGCGACTGCGGCTCGAGCAATTCCCCGTAGTTCACGCTACGGGAAGGCGGCCAGAAATAAAACAACAGGTACGACGCCGCCACCGGCGCCGCCGTGAGCGCGATGATGAGCCAGAGGCTAGTCAGCTTTCTTTTGGGAGCCGCGTCTGACATGGGTCACCAGGTAGAGCACCAGTATCGTCACCGCGAGCGCGAGCCACTGGAACGCATAGCCGTAATGCTTGCTGATGCCGAGATCCGGCGGATCCCATTCGCGCACCAGTCCGTCTTCAAGCGCGCTCTCCTGCTGGATCACCACCGGCTGCAGCGCGATCGGCACCGCCTGCCGGTAGCGCTCGAGCGTCAGGTTCTGCCACACGTTGCCATCCGCGACCTGGGTTGAAAGCTCGAGGAAGCGCTTGCTCGGCGTGACGGCCAGGCCGGTGATCTCAATCGTTCCTTCCGGGGTCCTCACCTCAGGCAGTCTGCTGCGATCCTGAGTTCCCGCGATCCAGCCGCGGTTCACCAGCACATAGCGGCTGCCGCCGCCGATCGCGAGCGGCATGACCACGTGGTAACCGACCACGCCGTGGCGCACCCGGTTGTCGAGGAATACCGCATGCCTGGGCTCGAAGCGGCCGCGCACTGTCACCCGTCGCCACAGTACGTCGTCCGCCCTCACTTCGGCGGCGGGTAGCGATACCGCAGGGTCCTCGGCCAGCGCCTCCAGCCGCGCCGCCAGCTCCTGCTTCTCGTGCGCGCGGTTGAGTTGCCAGTTGGCGAGCGCCAGGGTCACGGCGATGCCCGTGGCGGCGGCGAGGCTCGTTATCAGTCGCGGCTGGAAGCGATAGTTGCGGAACAAGTTGGTAGGCACTGGAGGCTTCGGCTACACTGGAAAGTTACCCCGTGCCCGCCCATGAAAATCATCGTCATCCTGTTCGTGATCTTCATCGTCGCGAGCCTGGGCTCGGCCCTCTACTATCTGGTCAAGGACAAAGGGCAATCCGATCGCATGGTGAAGGCGCTGACGGTGCGCGTGGCGTTGTCGGTCGTACTGTTCGCGCTGCTGATGCTCGGCTTCTACTTCGGCCTTATCCCCGGCAAGCTCTCCTGAACCTCAATGTTAAGTTTTGAGTGTTGAGTTTTGAGTTAATCGGGCTCGGCTTTTGAACTTAACACTCAGCACTCAACACTGATCTAAAAAAGCGCCGCGCTCGTGGCGCGGCGTTCACTCCCCTACTGACGGGGCCCTCCCCCTTCTTGTTGATGCGCCTTGTCGTGTGTTGTGCTTGGTGTTGTGTTGTCGGCTTATAGCCAGTAGACGAAGATGAAGAGCAGCAGCCACACCACATCCACGAAGTGCCAGTACCACGCCACGCCCTCGAAGCCGAAGTGGTGATCGGGACGGAAATGCCCGGCGAGGCAGCGGCCAAGTATGGAGGTGAGCATGACACAGCCGATGGTGACGTGGAATCCGTGGAATCCCGTCAACATGAAAAAACTCGCGCCATACGCGCCGGTGGTGAGCTTGAGGTTCAGGTCGCTGTAGGCGTGCCCGTACTCGTAGATCTGGCAGCCCAGGAAGGTCAGCCCCAGCGCGATGGTGAATACCAATCCCCAAATCAGCTGCTGGCGGTTGTTCTTGAGCAGGCCCCAGTGCGCCCAGGTCACGGTGACCCCCGAGGACAGCAGCAAGAACGTATTGAGCGCCGGTATGCCCCACGCCGCCATCGGCGTGAAGGGGTCCTTCAGCGCCGGACCGGCTGCGGGCCAGGCGGGATTGAAGTCGGGCCACAGCAGCTTGTGCTCGAGGTCGCCGAGCCAGGGCACCGACAGCACCCGCATGTAGAACAGGGCGCCGAAGAACGCCCCGAAGAACATCACCTCCGAGAAAATGAACCAGCTCATGCCCCAGCGGAACGAGACGTCGACCTGCTTGTTGTACTGGCCGCCCTCGCTCTCGTGGGCCACGGTGTGGAACCAGCCGACCAGCATGTAGATGAAGATCGCCACCCCGGTAAGCAGCACGAACTTGCCGGGAGCCCAGCCGTTGAACCACGAGGCGGCGCCCGAGGCCATGCACAGCAGCGCAGTGGAACCCGTGATCGGCCAGATGGAAGGATCCGGTATGAAGTAACGTGCCGATTGATTCAACATCTTGCTCTCTCCATCAGCATCAGCCGGCCTTCTTGGATTTGCCCTCCACCTCGAAGAAGGTGTAGGACAGCGTGATGGTATTGACGTCCTGCGGCAGGTCCTTCTCGATCACGAACACGACCGGCATGCGCTTGATTTCCCCCGGCGCGAGCGTCTGCTGCGTGAAGCAGAAGCAATCGAGCTTCTTGAAGTAGCGCGCCGCCTGTGGCGGGCCGTAGCTCGGGATCGCCTGGCCGGTGACGGCCCGGTCCGAATGGTTGCGGATTTCAAACGTCACCTGCGTGAGCGCGCCGGGATGGATGCGCACGCTTTTCTCGAGCGGCGTGAAAGTCCACGGCAGGCCGCTGCGCAGGTTGGTGTCGAATTCCACCGTGAGGAGCCGTGCCGCGTCCACCTGGGTATTGGCCACCGCATCGGCCTTGATCACGCTGTTAAGCCCGAGCGCGTCGCAGATCGCCCGGTAGAACGGCACCATCGCGAAGCCGAAGCCGAACATCACCGCGGCGACGACCAGGAGCTTCGCCAGCGTCCGCTGATTGGCCTGGGCGTTGCTTACCATGGCCAGTGCCGGATCACGACCCCGACGAAGAACGCGGTCGCGATCGAGGCGAGGATCAACGCGGTTTTGACGTTGCTGCTCATTGCGGTGCTCATCACACTATGCCGTCATTTGACCACCGGCGGAGTCTCCCAGGTGTGATACGGCGGCGGGGACGGCAGCGTCCACTCCAGGCCTTCCGCTCCTTCCCAGGTCTTGTCGGCCGCCTTGGCGCCGCTGCGGATGCACTGTACCACCACGTAGACGAAGATCAACTGCGACAGCCCGAAGCCGAACGCGCCGAGCGAAGAGATCATGTTGAAGTCCGCGAACTGCAGCGCGTAATCCGGGATGCGGCGCGGCATGCCGGCGAGCCCCGCGAAGTGCATCGGGAAGAACGTGACGTTGAAGAAGATCATGGACAACCAGAAGTGCCACTTGCCGAGCGTCTCGTCGTACATGTGCCCGGTCCACTTCGGCATCCAGTAGTAAACGCCGGCGAACAACGAAAACAGGGACCCCGCCACCAGCACGTAATGGAAGTGCGCTACCACGTAGTAGGTGTCCTGCAGCTGGATGTCCACCGGCACGATCGCCAGCACCAGCCCCGTGAAACCGCCCATCGAGAACACGAAGATGAAGCCGCAGGCGAACAGCATTGGGGTCTCGAAGGTGAGGGAACCCTTCCACATGGTGGCGATCCAGTTGAACACCTTCACCCCGGTCGGCACCGCGATCAGCATCGTCGTATACATGAAGAACAGCTGCGCCGCGGCCGGCATCCCCACCGTGAACATGTGGTGCGCCCACACGATGAAGGACAAAATTGCGATCGACGCCGTCGCGTACACCATCGAGGAATAACCGAACAGGGGCTTCCTCGAGAAGGTCGGCACGACCTGCGACACGATGCCGAACCCCGGCAGGATCATGACGTAGACCTCGGGGTGGCCGAAGAACCAGAACACATGCTGGAACAGCACCGGATCGCCGCCGCCCGCGGCATTGAAGAAATTGGTGCCGAAATGGCGGTCGGTGAGGATCATGGTGACGGCGCCCGCCAGCACCGGCATTATCGCGATCAACAGATAGGCGGTGATCAGCCAGGTCCACACGAACAACGGCATCTTCATGAGCGTCATGCCGGGCGCGCGCATGTTGAGGATGGTGGTGATGATGTTGATCGAGCCCATGATCGAGGCGGCGCCCATGATGTGCAGCGCGAAGATCGCGAGGTCCATCCCCGGGCCCATCTGGGTCGAGAGCGGCGTATACAGCGTCCAGCCCGCGGCGGTGGCGCCGCCCGGCACGAAGAAGGAGACGACCAGCAGGGTCGCCGCCGGCGGCAGCAGCCAGAAGCTCCAGTTATTCATGCGGGCGAACGCCATGTCGGGCGCGCCGATCATCATCGGGACCTGCCAGTTGGCGAAGCCGACGAAGGCTGGCATGATCGCGCCGAACACCATGATCAGCCCGTGCATGGTGGTGAGCTCGTTGAAGAACTCCGGCTGCCAGAACTGCAGTCCGGGCTGCAGGAGCTCGAGCCGGATGCCCATCGCCAGCAGCCCGCCGACGAAGAACATGGTCAGGCTGAATACGAGATAGAGCGTGCCGATGTCCTTGTGGTTGGTCGTGGTGATCCAACGCATGATGCCGGTGTAGTGGTGGCCATGCGCTTCGTGGCCGTGACCGTTGTGTGCGTGCGCAGCGTCCATACGATATTTCTCCTGGATGCCTGTTTATTCCGCGCTTACTTCCGCAAAGATATAACTTCGGCCGGGGTGATCGCTTCGCCGGTCTTGTTGGCCCAGCTGTTGCGGGTGTAGGTAATCACCGCCGCGATATCCGCGTCTGGGAGGTGCTTGAACGAAACCATCGCCGTGGGCTTGCCGTCCTTCACCACGCCGTTGAGCACCACGTTGATCTGCCCATTTTTCGGGCCCGTCACCACCTTGGAGCCCGATAGCGCAGGGAATGCGCCCGGGATGCCCATGCCGGTCGCCTGGTGACAGGCAACGCAGTTGCCGGCGTAAACTTTCTCGCCGTGGGCCTTGAGCTCATCGAGCGTCCACTGCTTTGCAGGGTCTACCGCGCCCGCCGCCATTTTCTTTTTCTGCTCGGCGACCCACTGCGCGTACTTCTCCGGTGTCACCGCCTCCACCACGATCGGCATGAAGCCGTGGTCCTTGCCGCATAGTTCCGCGCACTGCCCGCGGTAGGTCCCGGGATTGTCCGCGCGGAACCAGACGTCGCGCACGAAGCCGGGGATCGCATCCTGCTTCACGCCCAACGCCGGCACCCACCAGGAGTGGACCACGTCATTGGCGGTGATGATGATGCGGATTTTCTTGCCCACCGGCACCACCACAGGATTGTCCACTTCAAGCAGGTAGTGCTCACCCTTCGGCGCGCGGTTCTCGATCTGGTCGCGTGGAGTGGCAAGGTTGCTGTAGAAGCTGATGCCTTCCTGCAGGTAGTCGTAGCCCCACTTCCACTGGTAGCCGGTCGCCTTGATCGTCAACTCGGGGCTGGAGGTGTCCTTCATGGCGATGATGGTCCTGGTCGCGGGGTAGGCCATGCCGATCAGAATGAAAAACGGGATGATGGTCCAGACGAGCTCGACCGTGGTGTTCTCGTGGAACTGCTCGGCCTGGTGCCCCACCGACTTGCGGTGCTTGACGATGGCATAGGTCATGGCACCGAACACCACCACGAAGATCACCACGATGATCCACATGATCAGCGTGTGCAGATCGTAGATCTCGCGCGCGATGATGGACTGCGGTTCGGGCAGGTTGTAGCGGCTCTGCGCCCCCGCCGCGCCCGCTGCGAGCCACGCTAGCGCGGCCGCAATCAGCCTAAACCACTTGCTGATCATGCTTCCCTCACGTGTGAATCAGATCCATTGTGATTGCATCGGGCGGCGCGGCGGGTGCTATGCTGCGCCGCGCAGCTGGCGCTTGAGCTCGAGTGCCACGCTCAATCGCTGCTCATCGTTCATATAGCGGCCGAATTCGAGCTCCCGGCCGTGCGAGCGCAGCGCGAGGCGGCTGCCGTCGCGGCTGACCACCACCTGCGCCCAGTAGCGGTTGAATTCGTGACTTTGCACGCATCCCACTTCGAAGAACTCGACTTTCACCTTGTCGCCGTCTATCGCGATGCGCTCATAGTCCGCGGCGTGGCGATCGAGGTAGCGAAACGCCAGATACAGCACCAGCATTTCGAGCCCGGCGAACGGCAGAATCAGCCACGCGCCGAAAGCCGCAAACGCGGCGGCAATGCCGACCGAGACGACGAAGATGAAGACAAAGACGAGCAACCGACCGGAGGAAGTGAGCGAGTTGTTGCGCCTGGCGACCAGCGAAAACTCAGCCGCGTGCGCCACCTCGGTGCCTTCCATTGCGGTCACTGTTTGCAAGCGCTAACATCCGCGTCGAGCGGGTGGAATTTAACACAGGCGCCAGGACTAGGCAACCCAGAAGCCGAGCAAAAACCTCAACATTCGCCAAGAGTTCCTAACACGGTGAAACACGCGATGCGCTGGCACGATTTTGGCTCAGGGCGCGAAGCAAAACCCGCCGCTTAGCTCGCACTAAGCAAGGGGTTTGCGACAAAGCCATGGGCCAAAATTCGCGCCAGCCCTCCGGGTTGCAGCCAGAATCGGCGGCGCGTCGAAGCGTAGAGCAGGGGCCCCATTCATGGGGATGCGACCGCGTAGGCGCGTGTGAGTCCCGTGCTATATGGCGCGCTATTGTCCCGCTCCGGGGTCGCATCCAAGCACAAGACGCTTGGAACCTGCTCCGCCCTGCACGGGACGCTTTGTCGCAAGGCTTGCCAATATGGGAAATATTGGCTGTACCTCGCTTCGCGCCATCACCGATTCTGGCAGCAACGCACGTGCGTTTCACCGTGTTAGGAGCTCTAAGTTGCGCCGCGCGCGTCACAGCAGTTTGCCGATGTTCAGCGTGGCGGCGATCGCCACGAGATCGGGTGTGGAGGCAAACGCAATGCGCGCGAGCAGCGGCGCGGTGATGCGCTCCTCGAGTGCTCGCACGTTGTCGCCGGCCGCCATCATCTGCGGATCAATGTAATTGGCAATCCAGCCCGCAAGCTTGAGGCCGCGGGCGGCGATCGCCTCGGCGGTAAGCAGTGCGTGATTGAGGCAACCGAGCCGCATTCCGACCACCAATACCACGGGCAGCGCGAGCCGCGCGGCGAGTTGCGCGGTGTCGGTGGCGGGGCCCAGCGGCACGCGGAATCCGCCCGCGCCTTCTACGATCACCACATCGGCGCGCGCAGCGAGCGCGCGGAAGCTCCGTTCGATGCGCTCGAGGTCGATCGTCACGCCCGCCTGCCGCGCGGCGATGTGCGGCGCGATCGGCGGCAGGAAACAGTAAGGATTGACGTGCTCACGCGGCGCGGCGAGGTTGCTCGCCGCGATCAGGCGCTCAACGTCATCGTGGATAAGTCCGTGCGCGGCGGGCTCGGCGCCGCTGGCTACCGGCTTCATGCCGATCGCCCTGAGGCCGCGCGCGGCAAACGCCTTGAGCAGCGCGCATGCGACCACGGTCTTGCCCACACCGGTGTCGGTGCCGGTCACAAAAAACCCCTGTCTCGGGTCTCGGGTCTCGGGTCTCGGGTCTTGTGACTCGTGACTCGCGACTCGCGACTCCTCATTCGTGACTCGCGACTCGTGACTCGTGACTCGTGACTCGTGACTCGCCAAACTCCGCCTCCTCGCGCTAATGCGGTTTGATGTCGATCACCGGGCGGCCGGTGGGGCTCGCGCGCGGAGCCGGCTTCCACGCGTGTCCGTACACCACCTCGAACGTCGCCGGCAGCTTTCCCTCGCGGCGGCATGCCTCGTAGTTGCGCGCCACCTTCGCCAGCAGGGATTTGCCGCTCAAGCCCGAGGGACGGCCGCGGGTCACGTTGTGCGCGCCGATCGCCTTCAGGTCGCGCATCAGCTCGCGCACATCGGCATAGGTGAGGGTCACGATTTCCATGTCCATTACCGGATCGGCAAAGCCGCACGCGACCAGCATGTCGCCAAGATCGTGCATGTCGATGAAGCGGTGGACATGAGTGTGCCGGTCCGTGCCCTGGTAGGCCGTGCGCAGCTCCTTCAGCGTGTCGGGCCCGAAGCTGCTGAACATCAGCAGACCGCCCGCTCTCAGCACGCGGTGCAGCTCGGCGAAAGCGCGCCGCGGCTCGTTGATCCACTGCAGCGACAGGTTGGACCACACCAGGTCAGCGGAACCGGCGGCGAACGGGAGCCACTCGATGTCCCCGCATACAGCGACGAGTCCGCCGCCGCGCCAGTTGAGCAGGGTGCGCCACCACGGCCGCCGCGCCCGCGAGCGCCGCGCCATGGCGAGCGCGAAATCGAGCGCCACGATGCCCGCGCGCGGGTAGCGTGAGAGCAGACCGGCGACGGCGTTGCCGGTGCCGCTGCCGGCATCGAGGATGGCGGCTGGCTCCAGTTTGACGTAGTCGAGGCGGGCGAGCATGCGCCGGCACACCTCGTTCTGCAGCACCGCCGCCGCGTCATAGGTGGCCGCCGCCTGTTCGAAGGAACGGCGCGCCAGCCGCTTGTCCACCGCGAACTCGTCACTCATCGAGGAATTCCTGTAATGCCTCTGTCACCCGCTCCGGCTGCGACAGAAACGGCGCGTGCGCGCAGCCGGTGAGCGGCACGAAGCGCGCCGCGGGCAGCGCCTGCGCGAGATAACGGCCCGCGGCGACGGGCGTCAGCCGGTCGCGCTCGCCGTGCAGCACCAGCGCCGGCTGCGTGACCTCAGCGAGTTCGGCACGCAAATCCACCGTGAGCAGGATCTTCAGGCCCTGCTCGAGCACTGGCGCCGGAGGCGCGCCGGGCTCGAGCAGCCGGCGCTTGAGCGCCGCGACCACCTGCCTCCCCCGCTCATCGCCCCGGGCCTGCAGCGCGAGAAACCGCCTGAGCGTGCCGGGGTGGTCCGCCGCCAGTGCGCGCGCAAATTCCTCGAGCACCTGCGGCGCCACCGCGCATGGCCAGTCTGCGCGCTGAACGAAGCTCGGTGTGGTCGAGATCAGCGCGAGACGCCCGACCTGGCGCGGAGCGCGGCGTGCCCAGGCAAGCGCCACCTGGCCGCCGAGCGACCAGCCGACCACATGACAGCGCCGCGGCGCGCGGCGCGCGACCGCGCCGGCGAGTCCGCGCAGCGTATAGGGCCGGCACGCCGGGCAGGTCCCGTAGCCCGGCAGATCGAGCGCGCGCACGCGAAACCGCGGCGCCAGCCGTGCCGCGAGATCCGCCCAGATGGCGGCGTTGAGTCCCCAGCCGTGCAGCAGCACGACATCGGGGCTGTCGTGTTGCAGTTCCGAGTTTCGGGTTTCGGGTTTCGAGTCGGCCTGGCGGAATCTGGACACGGAACTTAAAACCCGGAACACGGAACGATGCGCTCGATTTCGCGCAACGCCGCCGCCAGCCGTTCGACATCCTCGTCGGAGTGCGCGGCAGAGAGCGAGATTCTCAAGCGCGCGGTTCCTTGCGGCACGGTGGGCGGCCGGATGGCCGGCACCAGCAGGCCCATGCGCGCCAGCTCCTCCGACACCGCCACCGCCTCGTCGTTGGCGCCGATCAGGAGCGGCTGGATCGCGGTCTGCGAGGGAGCGAGCTTCCAGCGGCGAAGCCGGAGCCCCCGCCGCAGTGCTTCGATTAGTGTTTTCAGCCGCTCGCGGCGCCATTCCTCGCGCCGGATGAGCTCCAGGCTTGCCAGGAGCGCGTGCGCCAGCAGCGGCGGCGCGGCGGTGGTGTAGACATAGGAGCGCGCACGCTGAACCAGGGTCTCCACCACCTGTGCGTCGCCCGCCACGAAAGCGCCGAACACCCCCGCGGCCTTGCCCAGCGTCGCCATGTAGATCACTCGCGGGGACCTGAGGTTGAAGTGCGCGAGCGCCCCGCGCCCCTCGGCGCCCAGCACGCCAAAGCCGTGCGCGTCGTCGAGCAGCAGCCAGGCGTCGTGCCTTTCGCACAACGCCACGAGCTCCGGCACCGCAGCGATGTCGCCGTCCATGCTGAACACCGCGTCCGTAGCAATGAGCTTGCGGCGCGCGCGCGAAGCGGCCAGCAGCCGATCGAGCGCCGCGAGATCGAGGTGCGGATAGCGCTTGAACCCGGCGCGAGAGAGCAGCACCGCGTCGTTGAGGGATGCATGGTTCAGCCGGTCGGCGAACACCGCGTCGTCGCGCCCCACGAGAGCGGTGACGACACCGATGTTGGCCATGTAGCCGGTGGAAAACAGCAGCGCGCGCGGCAGCCCGACGAAGTCGGCGAGCGCCTCCTCCAGCGCGTGATGCGCGCTGGCGTGGCCCAGTATCAGGTGGGAGGCGCCGGCGCCCACGCCGCAGCGCTGCGCGCCTTCACGCGCCGCCTCGATCAGCGCCGGATGGTTGGCCAGGCCGAGGTAGTCGTTGCTGCAGAACGCCACATA
>JAHFRO010000194.1 GCA_023266245.1 Betaproteobacteria bacterium
TGAACACCTGCTCGGTCACCACCAGCCCCCCGATCAGGAACGCGAACTCGAGCCCGATCACCGTCACCACCGGCAGCAGTGCGTTGCGCATCGCGTGGCGCGCCACCACCAGCCGCTCGATCACGCCTTTCGCGCGCGCGGTGCGGATGTAATCCTCCTGCAGCACCTCCAGGATCGAGGAACGCATCATGCGCGTGGAGACCGCCGAATAGCGGTAACCCACCGCCAGCGCCGGCCAGATGAGCTGCGACAGGTTCACCCACGGATTATCCCAGAGCGACGTGAAAGTGAGCGGCGGGATCCAGGAGAAGTAGGTAAGCAGCAGCAGGATCACGATCATTCCCAGCCAGAACGACGGCACCGCCAGTCCGGCGATCGCGAACACGCGGATCGTCTGGTCGATCCAGCTGTCCTTGAAGATCGCGGACAGCGTGCCGAGCGGCAGCGCGAGCAGGATGGCGAGGATGGTGGCCATGATCGCCACCTGGAGCGAGAGCTCGAGCCGGATCGCGATCTCGTAGGTGACCGGCCTGCCGGTCCACATCGAGTAGCCGAAGTCGCCCTGCAGCATGCCCCAGAACCACTTGAAGAACTGCACGTAGATCGGCTGGTCGAGCCCCAGTCGCGCGCGCTCCGCCTCGATCACCGCTTTCGGGATGTTGGCACCGCCCGCGTCCCCGAGCAGCATGGTCGCCACCGGGTCGCCGGGCATCAGCCGCAGCATGAAAAACACCAGGATCGCGACGCCGATCAGCGTCGGGATCATCAGCAGGAAGCGGTGGAGGATGAAGCGCAGCATCAGGATTCAGGAATCAAGATCCAGGATTCAGGGAAAATCCGGCACAGCAAGTCACCGAATCCCGAATCCTGAATCCCGAATCCTCGGGGTTACTGATCCAGCCAGACGTCTGCCAGATCCTGTCCCACGTAGTGGCTGGGCGTGATGTTCCAGCCCTTCATCGGCTTGTGGTACACGATGATGCGGTGCCACCAGATGGTGGGGACGGTGTACGCCTGCTCGAGCGCGCGCTTCTCGAACTCGCGGATGATCGCGTAGCGCTTCTTCTTGTCGAGCTCGCCCGACTGCTTGTCGAAGAGATCGTCCAGCACGCGGTCGGTCTGCTGCGCGTAGTTGATCTCCGCGCGGTCGTGCGACAAATACTTCTGCAGCTGCAGGTTGGGCTCGTCCATGAAGTCGCAGTTGAAGTCGAGCGCCGAATCAAAAGTAGGATTGTCGCGCTGCTGCGCGGCGAGGTAGAGCCGCGTCTCGAGCTGCTCGTGCTTGACGTTCACCCCGATCTGGCGCCACTGGTCGATCAGGAACACGCCGACCGGCACATAGGGCATGGCGATATTGCGGTTGGTGAACGTGAAGCTCAAGTTGGGCACGCCCGCCTCCTGCAAGAGCTTCCTCGCTTCCGCGCGCGAGGCGTTGATGTCCTTCGACCATCCGGGATACTGCACGAGCTCCTTCTCGGAGGCCGCGAGATCGTAGCCGGGCCGCAGGATGCCGCCGACGTGGCGCACCAGCGCGACCTTGGAGAGCGCCTGCGCGCCGGCCCAGCGGTCGATCGCCATCGAGAGCGCCCGCCGCACGCGCGCGTCGTCGAACGGCTTCTTCCTGGTGTTGAAGGTCACGACCAGGCTGCATACCCACGGCGTCTCCTGCACCACCGCCTTGTCGCCGAGGGCCTTCACGATGCGGTCGCGGTCGGCCGGCGAGTGGCCGCGGAACTCGACCAGCACTTCGCCCGCGGCGAGCGCGTTCACCATCGGCGCGCCGCTGATGAAGATCGCGACGTAGCCGTTGAGATAGGGCTTGCCTTTTTCGAAATAGCCCTCGAACTTGCGCCCGGTCCAGTGCGAGCCCGCCACGTGCCCGGCGAAGGTGAAGGGCCCGGTGCCCGTGATGTTGCGCTCGGGGTATCTCGGGTCCTGATTGAGCTTGGCGGCGTTGTAGACGCAATCCCAGGGGCTCGCGAAGTTGGTGAGCATGGAGGCGTTCGGCTTCGTCAGCTTGAACACCACGGTGAGCGGATCGGGCGTCTCGATCGCGCTAATGTCGGCATAGCTCGCCTTCCGCACCGAGCGCACGGCCCTAGTGGGATTGCGCAGCCGCTCATAGGTCGCCTTCACGTCCTCCGAGGAGAGCGTCGAGCCGTCGTGGAACTTCACGCCCTTCCTCAGCTTGAAGGTGTAGGTCAACCCGTCTTTCGACACGTTCCACGATTCGGCGAGGTCGCCCTTGATCGCCGGGTACTTCGCGGTGTCGAACTTGAGCAGCGTGTTGTAGTGCGGCCGCACCGGGTGGATGAAGGCAAACGAGGTCTGCGCGTGGCAGTCGTAGTTGGGCGGCTCGGCGCTCACCGCGAACTTGAGCACGCCTCCCGTCTTGGGCGTCTCCGCTGCCATCGCTCCGGCGGCGGCCAGTGCCACCGCGCCCACCCACAACGCTGAAAGTTTCATGTGCCTCCTCCTTTTTTAGTGATTCGTGAATCGTGATTCGTGAATCGTGAATCGTGATTCGCGATTTGAAAAACTGGTTTACCCTCGACTCACGACTCACCACTCACGACTCACGCCTTTCAGAGCTTGATGCAAGCCGCGTAGTGCTTGGGTCGCACTTCCCGCAATTCGGGAATCTTAATCTTACACTCCTCGCTCGCCAGTGGGCAGCGCGTGTGGAACACGCAGCCGCGCGGCGGATTGAGCGGGCTCGGCACTTCGCCGACGAGCACGCGGTACTCGCGCTTCGCTTCCAGCGCCGGATCGGGGACCGGCACCGCGTCGAGCAGCGCCTTCGTGTAGGGATGCAGCGGATCGGCGTAGAGCGTGTCGCGGTCGGCTATTTCCATCACCTTGCCGAGATACATCACGATCACGCGGTCGGAGATGTGGCGCACCACCGCCAGATCGTGCGCGATGAAAAGGAACGTCAGTTTGAACTTCTGCTGCAGCTCTTCCAGCAGGTTGATGATCTGCGCCTGGATCGAGACATCGAGCGCCGACACCGGCTCGTCGCACACGATGAAGGAAGGCTGCATCGCGAGCGCGCGCGCGATCCCCACGCGCTGGCGCTGTCCGCCCGAGAGCTCGTGCGGGTAGCGCTCCGCCATGTAGTCGAACAGCCCCACCTGCGTCAACAGTTCCGCCACCTTCTCGCGCGCGCTCTTTCGGTCGGGCACGAGCTTGTACACCCGCATCGGCTCGGCGATGATCTCGCCGATCGTCATGCGGGGATTGAGCGAGCTGTACGGGTCCTGGAAGATGACCTGGATTTTACGGCGGTAATCCTTAAGCTGCTGTCCCTCGGAGCGGGTCACGTTGGCGCCGCTGAAGATGATCTCGCCGGAGGTCGCCTGCTCGAGCCGCAGCAGCGTGCGCCCCACCGTCGTCTTGCCGCAGCCGGATTCGCCCACCAGGCCGAGGGTCTCGCCGCGGTAGACCTCGAAGGAGAGTCCGTCCACCGCGCGCACTTCGGACCGGGTGTGCTTGAACACCTGGAAGCCGGTGCCGACCTCGAAGTAGGTCCTCAGCTCGTGCGCTCTCAGCAGCGGCTGCGCCTTTTCGAGCGCCTTCTTCACCGGCGGCGTTGGATTGGCACTCTGTAGTCCCAGCCCTGCGGGTCCGACCCGCGCCAATTCTCGCGCGCGCACGCAGGCCGAGTGGTGCCCGGGCTCGACTTTGACCAGCGGGGGCGGGGCCGCGACGCACGCCGGCTGCTGCGCCGGGCAGCGCGGGGCGAAGCGGCATCCCGGCTGGGGATCGAGCAGGTTGGGCGGCAGGCCCTCGATCGTCTCCAGCTTGCGCCCGCGCGGCTTGTCGAGCCGCGGCACCGAGCGCAGCAGTCCCGCGGTGTAGGGATGGAGCGGCCGCGCGAACACATCCCGCGCGGTGCCCTGCTCCGCCAGGCGCGCGGCGTACATCACGTTCACGCGGTCGGCGTAGCGCGCGACGATGCCGAGGTTGTGGGTGATGATCACCAGCGCAATTCCGAGATCGCGCGAGAGGTCCTTCATGAGCTTGAGGATCTGCGCCTGGATCGTGACGTCGAGCGCGGTGGTGGGCTCGTCCGCGATGATAAGCTTGGGATTGCAGGAGAGCGCGATCGCGACCATCACGCGCTGCCGCATGCCGCCGGAGAACTGGTGCGGGTACTGGTCGAGCCGGCGCTCGGGGTCGGGAATCCCGACCATCTTGAGCAGATCCATCGCCCGTGCGCGTGCCGCTTGCTCAGTCATGTCGAGGTGGATCAGCAGCGGCTCCATGATCTGGAAGCCGATGGTGAGCACGGGATTGAGCGAGGTCATCGGCTCCTGGAAGATCATCGCGATGTCGCGCCCGCGGATCTCGCGTATCTCGTCTTCCGTGAGATCGAGGAGGTTGCGGCCCTGGAACAGGATGCGCCCGGCGACGATGCGCCCCGCGGGCTTCGCGAGCAGCCGCATGATGGCAAGCGCGGAGACCGACTTGCCGCAGCCCGATTCGCCGACGAGCGCCACCGTCTCGCCCGGCTTCACCTTGTAGGAAATGCCTTCCACCGCGCGCACCACCCCGCGCGTGGTCACGAAATGGACGTGCAGGTCCTCGACCTCGAGCAGCCAGGGACTGG
>JAHFRO010000195.1:0-1388 GCA_023266245.1 Betaproteobacteria bacterium
CGGACTGTCCAGGAATCCGGCGTCGTGGATGCGAACATGGATTTTTTGCAGGAATGGCTCGCTTAATACCCCGCGCATCAGGTCGATCACGATAAACGATGTGCTCACCATGCCGGTGAACGCTACGCGGCGCTGCGCCACGGTGGCGAGCGGCATGCCTTTTCGGTAGACCGGCACTCGCATCGCGAACCCCGGATGCCTGCGCGGATCGTGCGCCAGCGCGATGGTTCCGGATGCCGTGAGCCGGCCTGAATCGCGCGTGCGCTCGAGTGCCGCAAGCCGCACTGCATCGCCGCCGAGATCGAGCCCGAGCGCTATCTCGTTTCCCGCCATCGGCTCGACATATTGCACGATCACGTACTCCGGCCGGTCTCCCGGCGGGTTGATCCTGAAGTCGGGATAACCGCGGGGATCAACGCTGGTGTCATTGCGCACCATCGATTCAAAAGCTTGCCTCTGCTCAGCAGCGATGCGTTGACTGTAGTGAATGACCTGAATGCCGGGATAGCGGCGGTTCAGATCAAGGCTGTCGATATAGTCCCTGAATTCGATCCGGCTGACAGAATCCGATGCGATAAACAGTCCCCTGATCCCGAGCAGGACGTCGGAATAAGTGCCGATACGCGATTCAATGGCGTCTTGCGCGTCGGTGACGGCGCCTTCGAATTTCAGCCTGGCTTCGCGCTCGACCTGCGATTCGGTGATGTTCCAGGCGACCCCGGACAGGATCACGCCGGCCGCGAGCACGATCCATGCGGCCGACACGTGACTCAGGAGCTGGGCCAGTCTTCCCTGCGGTGATAGCAAGTGCTCCTCCGCTCGGCGGCTACCATTATATATCGGCATCGGGTCCACCCCGGCGCCCGAGGGGCGGCGGTCGGCGGTTAGAGGTTCACGCGTCGCCAGTAGCCGGTGAGCTCGAGGTAACCCAAGCCTGCGGGCTTTCCGTCGCGTAGCGCGCGCACCGCGCCTTCCCAATAGATGGTGCCGGTCGAGACGCGAGTATCGTGCTCTTGGTCGTCCATCAGCGGCTCGATCGCGAAATCCAAGTCGCCCGTTTTGATTTGCCACGTCACCGGATAGCGAGTCCCGGTGCGGGGTGAGCGCCACTCGCGGCGCGGGGTGAAGCGCACTTCAGCCGGCGAGAACACTTTGATGCTGCCGTCGGGGCGGCGGAGAGCGCCGCCGGCCCAGAAACTGCCGCCACGCTGGTCGCGCATGCGAAACGCCATCAGCGCGCCGCCGTCGGCAAGGTTGATGCCTATCCAATCCCAACCTTGGGCATTCCGGTCCATGTAGTGCGAGGACCATTCATGATCGAGCCACGCGCTGCCGGTGACGGTTTGCGGCTTGCCTTCGCGCGCGAGCGTGCCGCTCACCTTGAGGTG
>JAHFRO010000195.1:1488-4546 GCA_023266245.1 Betaproteobacteria bacterium
GCCCAGGGGAGATGCAGTTCCATGCTCCAGTGGAAGGACTGGCGGTTCACCACGTGGATCAGGATCAGGCTGATGAGCGAGCCCAGAGCCAGGCCGAACCCGACGCCGAGCGCCGCTACCACCAGGCCTTCATAGCCCAGCATGGCGCCGATCTCGCGACGCGACATGCCGATGTGACGCAGCACGCCGAACTCGCGCCGGCGCGCAAGGGCCTGCGCGCCGAAGCTCACGCTCACGCCGAACAGCCCGATCAGCACCGCCGCAGCCTCCAGCGCGTAGGTGACGGCGAAGGTGCGGTCGAATATCGAGAGCGACGCGGCGCGCACTTCGCGCGTCGTGGCGATCTCGATCCCGCCGGCGTCGCCCAACTGCTGCCGCAACGCGCGTGCGGCGTCCGGCAGCGCCGTTCCTTTTGCCAGCCACAGTGCCGCATCGTTCGCCAGGCGGTCGCCGGTGAGTTTTATGTAGAGATCGCGGTCTATCGCAATGGCCCCGGTTTGCCGTGCGTAATCGCGCCACACCCCGGCAACGGTGAAGAGCAGCGGCATCTCGCCGATCGGCAGGCGTACGCGGTCCCCGGTACGCATCCCGTAAAGGTCGGCCGCCACTTCGGATATCCACACCGGAGGGGCTTCGTTGGGACGCGGGACGATGGAAGAACCGATCAGCGGCAGTGATTGGGTCGGGTCGCCGATGGAGCGGGCAATCAAAATGACGGGCGGGCGCTCCGCGTTGAGCAGCAGGTTCTGGCTGCGCAGAAATGCTGCCCGCTCGATGCCCGGCGTGGCGCCGATGCGCGCTTGCTCGTCGGGCGTGATAAAGCCGGTCTCGCCGGTGCGCACCGCGCGCAGATAGAGATCGGCCGGCAGCATGCGGGCGAGCCAGGTTTCGAGCGAAGTGCGGAACGAGTGGACCATGATGACCATGGCGACCATGAGGCTGAAGCTGATGACGATCGCGGCGACGCTGATCGCAACCTGGCGCGAGGTCGCCTGAAGCTGGGCGATCGCCAACGCGGCCGGCGGGAAGGCGGGCACGGGCAAACGCCGCAGGCAAACCGCCGCAAGCCGGGGCATGAGCAACACTGCGCCGAGCAGGATCAACGCGATCGCGCAGTAACCGGCGATCGGCAGCCCGTCCACCGGAGGCGCCAGCGTGAGGAGGAGCCCAATCACGACGAGAATCACGCCCGGCCCGATCGTGCGCAGCCTCTTCAGTCCTTCTTCCTCGTCGCCGGCGCGCAGCGCCTGTGCCGGCGGACGCCGCGCCGCTTCGAACGCGGGCGCGGCCGCACCGAGGACCGCGAACGCCGTGCCGAGCGCGAAGTAGAGGGCCAGCGCGGTGGGGTCGAGGTGCAAGCTGGGGGCGATCGTGCGGAAATAACCGGCGCCGAGGTCGGCACCGAAACGCCCCACGGCGTACCAGGCGACTGCGTAGCCCAGGATGACGCCGCAAGCCGAGCCCGCAGCCCCGATCACGGCACCCTCCGCGATCAGCAGCGCGGCGAGCTTTGCTCGCGTCACCCCGATCACGCGCACCAGCGCGAGCTGGGTACGCCGCCGCAGCAGCGCCAGGACTTGCGATGAGAACACGAGGAACGCCCCGGTAAAGAGCGCGATCAGCGCCAGCATGTCGAGGTTGAGCCGATAGGCACGCGACAGGCTCGCGCCGCGCTCCGCTTCGGCATCTGGAGTCGCGGCCTGCACTCCTAGGGGAAGCTCACGTTGCAACACGCGGCGGAAAGCTTCCACGTCCACGCCCGGCCTCAAGCGCAGGTCGATGCGGTTGATCCTGCCCAGCCGCTCGAGCCGCCATTGGGCGGAGGCGATGTCCATCACGCCGACCCGCTGGCGGTACGCGCCTTCGGGAAGCAGCCCGACGATGCGCAGCTCGACCGTCCCCGTGCCGACGTGTACGCCCAAAATGTCTCCGTCCTTCAGCTTGAGCCACTCGGCCGCCGCAGGGCTCAACAGGATGGCGTCGGCGTCGAACAGATCAACGACCGCGCTCCGCTTTTCCGGCAGCAACGACGGTTGCACTTGCGCCGCGCGCAGCGGATCGAGCCCGACGATCTTGAGCGTGGCTTCGCGGCCGGCGAGCGGTACCTCGAGCTCGACCGCGGGATTGGCCGCCTCGACCTGCGGCATGCGCGCGATGCGAGGGTAGAGGCCCTCGTCGAAACCCGCCCGCGGGCCGCGCACCACCAGATCGGCCTCACCCGCAAGATGGTGTGCGGCGAGGCTCATCTCGTTCAACGCGCTGGCGTTGATGAGATGGACTGCAACACCCAGTCCCACTCCCAAGGCGATCGCGAGCAGCGCGAGCAAGGTGCGGCCCGGGTGCTCGCGGAACGGGCCGCTCACCACTGCGGCGAGTAGCAGCGATCTGCCGCCGGCAACGGTGAGGGCGGTCGTCATGCCGGATTAAGGCCGCGGTCGGTCAGCAGGTACTTGCGATCGGCGGTGGCGGCGGCAGCGGCGGAATGCGTGACCAGTATGCCCGCGCCGCTGGTGCGCTTCACCTGTTCGCGCAGCAACGCCAGGATCTGGCGCGCCGTTTCCGTATCGAGGTTGCCGGTAGGCTCGTCGGCCAGCGTCAGGAGCGGCCGGTGCACCAGCGCCCGTGCGATGGCAACGCGCTGCATCTCTCCGCCCGACAATTCGCGCGGATAACAGGCCGCGGCCTGCGCCAGGCCCACCGCTTCGAGCATCTCGGCCACCCGCGCGCCGCTTTCGCCGGACGAAGCGCCGTCCAGGGAAAGCGGCAGCGCGACGTTTTGAGCCACCGTGAGGTGCGGCAGGAGATGGAATGCCTGGAACACGAAACCGATGCGGTCGCGGCGCAGCCGGGTGCGCGCGGCGTCATCGAGGGTGGTAAGCTCGACGCCGTCCAGCGCGATGCTGCCGCGATCGGGCAGATCGAGTCCGGCGATGAGGTTAAGCAGGGTGGACTTGCCGACCCCGGATTCGCCCATGATGGCGACGTATTCTCCGGGCGCAAGGTCAAACTGAATGTCGCGCAGGATCTCGCGGCGCCGGGCGCCGCCGTACGACTTGGA
>JAHFRO010000060.1:0-4242 GCA_023266245.1 Betaproteobacteria bacterium
CGACGTCAACAAGTCGCACAAGAAGCCGTGGCGCCAGAAAGGCACCGGCCGCGCGCGCGCGGGCACGGCCTCGAGCCCGCTGTGGCGCGGCGGCGGCAGGATCTTCCCCAACCTGCCGGACGAGAACTTCAGCCACAAGATCAACCGCAAGATGTATCGCGCGGGCGTGAGCTCGATCCTGTCGCAGCTCGCGCGCGAGGACCGGCTGGCGGTGGTCGAGAAATTCACGGTGGCTGCGCCCAAGACCAAGCTGCTCGCGCAGAAGTTGAAGGGCATGGGGCTCGATGACGTGCTGATCATCACCGACAGCCTGGACGACAACCTGCGGCTCTCGTCGCGCAACCTGCCTAACGTCAACGTGGTGACCGTCAACAACACCGACCCGCTGAGCCTGATGCGGCACGCCAAGGTGCTGGTGACGAAGACCGCGGTGGCCAAGATCGAGGAAATGCTGTCATGACCGCCGCCTTGAGCGCCAAACAGCAGGAGCGCCTGACGCTGGTGATCATGGCGCCGGTGATCTCCGAGAAGAGCACTTTCGTCGCCGACAAGCACGAACAGGTGATCTTCCGCGTCGCGCCTGACGCGACCAAGCCCGAGATCAAGGCCGCAGTCGAGTTCATGTTCAAGGTGCAGGTGGAGTCGGTGCAAGTGGCGAATGTGCGCGGCAAGGGCAAGCGCTTCGGGCGGCTCACCGGCCGGCGCAACCACTGGAAGAAAGCCTACGTCAGCCTCAAGCCCGGCCAGGAGATCAACTTTGCTGAACCAGCGGAGGCCAAGTAATGCTGGTCAAGGTTAGACCCACAACACCCGGCCGGCGCCAGGTGGTCAAGGTCGTCAATCCCGAGCTTCACAAGGGCAAGCCGGTAGCGCATCTTGTCGAGCGCCAGGTCAAGAAGGCGGGCCGCAACGTCCACGGCGAGATCACCATGCGCCACCAGGGCGGCGGCCACAAGCAGCACTATCGCATCATCGACTTCAGGCGCAACAAGGACGGCATCCCGGCCAAGGTCGAGCGCCTCGAGTACGATCCCAACCGCAGCGCCTATCTCGCGCTGCTGTGCTATGCCGACGGCGAGCGCCGCTACATCGTCGCGCCCAAGGGAGTTTCCTCCGGCATGCAGCTCCTCTCCGGCCCGGACGCGCCGATCAAGACCGGCAACGCGCTGCCGCTCAGAAACATCCCGGTCGGCACCACCATCCACTGCGTCGAGATGCTGCCGGGCAAGGGCGCGCAGCTCGCGCGCGCCGCGGGTGCCGCGGTGCAGCTGCTCGCGCGCGAGGGCGACTACGCGCAGATCCGGCTGCGCTCCGGGGAGATCCGCAAGGTGCACATCAACTGCCGTGCCACCATCGGCGAGGTCGGCAACGAGGAGCATTCGCTCGAATCCATCGGCAAGGCGGGGCGCGTGAGGTGGCGCGGCGTGCGTCCCACGGTGCGCGGGGTGGCGATGAACCCGGTCGATCACCCGCACGGCGGCGGCGAGGGCAAGAAGTCCGCGGCGCGGGACCCGGTGAGTCCGTGGGGCGTGATGTGCAAGGGCTACAAGACGCGCAAGAACAAGCGCACCGACGCCATGATCATCCGGCGCCGCAACGCCAAGGCTGTCGGAGGCTAACCCATGGCACGCTCGATCAAGAAGGGCCCGTTCGTCGACCTTCATCTGGTGAAAAAGGTGGAGGCGGCGCAGAAGACGAACGACAAGCGCCCGATCAGGACCTGGTCGCGCCGCTCGACCATACTGCCGGATTTCGTGGGGCTCACCATTGCCGTGCACAACGGCAGGCAGCACGTGCCGGTCTACATCACCGAGAACATGGTCGGCCACAAGCTCGGGGAGTTCGCCCACACCCGTATCTTCAAGGGGCACTCCAAGGCCGGCTCGGCGCAAGCCGCGGCGGCGGCGGCGGCAGCCGCGGCCGATAGGAAGTCGAGCCCCACTGCGGCACCAGGGGCGGCGGCGCCGGCGCCGGCGCCAGCGCCGGCGAAGACGTGAGGGGATCGGACATGAACACGACAGCGAAGCTGCACGGCGTCCGCCTCTCGGCCCAGAAAGGCCGACTAGTGGCCGACTTGATCCGCGGCAAGAAGGTGGAGCAGGCGCTCAACATCCTGCAGTTCAGCCCGAAAAAGAGCGCAGCGATCATCCGCAAGGTGCTGGAATCCGCGATCGCCAACGCCGAGCACAACGATGGCGCGGACGTCGACGAGCTCAAGGTGACGCGCATCTGCGTCGATCGCGGTTCGTTCCTGCGCCGTTTCCGCGCGCAGTCCAAGGGCCGCGGCGTGCGCATCAACAAGCCGACGTGCAATATTTTCGTCACGGTCGGCGACGGGAGGAAGTAAATGGGTCAGAAGATCAATCCAATCGGTTTCCGGCTCGCGCTCAACCGCGACTGGACTTCGCGCTGGTACGCCAACAACAGGAACTTCCCGGCGATGCTGCTTGAAGACATCAAGGTGCGCGAGCACCTCAAGAGAAAACTCTCGCACGCCGCGGTGTCGAGGGTCGTGATCGAGCGCCCCGCCAAGAACGCGCGCATCACGGTGCACAGCGCGCGCCCCGGCGTGGTGATCGGCAAGAAGGGCGAGGACATCGAGTCGCTCAAGGTCGAGCTGCAGAAGATGCTCGGCGTGCCGGTGCACGTGAACATCGAGGAAGTGCGCAAGCCCGAGATCGACGCCCAGTTGATCGCGGACTCGATCGCGCAGCAGCTGCAGAAGCGCATCATGTTCCGTCGAGCGATGAAGCGCGCGATTACCAACGCGATGCGGCTCGGGGCACAGGGCATCAAGATCATGTGCGCGGGCCGGCTGAACGGCGCCGACATCGCGCGCTCGGAGTGGTACCGCGAAGGCCGCGTCCCGCTGCACACACTGCGCGCAGATATCGATTACGGCGTTTCCGAAGCGAAAACGACCTATGGCGTGATCGGCATCAAGGTGTGGGTGTTCAAGGGCGAGGTGATGCAGAAGAACGAACAGCCGGTCATTGCCGCGCCCGCCGCCGCGCCGGCTCCGGCGCCGGCGGCGGAGAAGCCGGCGCCTGCGGCTGCGCCCGAGGCCAATGCAAAGCCGAAGAGGTCGCGCCGCAGCCCGGCAAAGCCTAAGGCAGGAGCGAAGAATGCTGCAACCAGCAAGGCGTAAATTCCGCAAGGAGCAGAAAGGCCGCAACCGCGGGATCGCCACGCGCGGCAACAAGGTGAGCTTCGGCGAGTACGGCCTGAAGGCGACCACCCGCGGCCGGCTGACGGCGCGCCAGATCGAGGCGGCGCGCCGCGCCATGTCGCGCTACATCAAGCGCGGCGGGCGCATCTGGATCCGCATCTTTCCGGACAAGCCGGTGTCGCAGAAGCCGGCGGAAGTGCGCATGGGCAACGGCAAGGGCAACCCCGAGTTCTGGGTGTCCGAGATCAAGCCGGGCGCGGTACTCTACGAGATGGATGGCGTCGACGAGCCCATGGCGCGCGAGGCATTCCGGCTGGCGGCGGCGAAGCTGCCGCTGCGCACCACGTTTGTGTCGCGGCTGGTGGGAGGTTAGGCGATGAAGGCAGCCGAGCTCAGAGCGAAGTCGCCTGAAGCGCTGCAGCAGGAGCTCAACTCGCTCCTCAAGGCGCAGTTCAGCCTGCGCATGCAGAAGGCCACCCAGCAGCTCACCAACACCAGCCAGTTGAGCAAGGTGCGGCGCGACATCGCGCGCGCGCGCACCGTGCAGGCCGAAAAGGCGAAGGGGGAGCGCAAGGCATGAGCGAAGCAGCCAACAAGCGGCAGCTGACCGGGCGCGTGGTCAGCGACAAGATGAACAAGACGGTCACCGTGCTGGTGGAGCGCCGGGTCAAGCACCGGCTCTACGGCAAGTTCATCACGCATTCCAGCAAACATCATGCCCACGATGAGGCCAATGAGTGCAAGGAAGGCGACCTGGTGATGATCGAGGAATGCCGGCCGATCGCCAAGACCAAGGCGTGGCGCGTGATCAAGCTCGTGGAGAAGGCGAAAACGGTTTGATTTTGCGTTGCGGGATCAGCGGACTGCCCGTATAATCCGCAACCTTCCGGCGCCCCGGAACCGCGGGGCGCGTGCAGCAGAGTATGAGTTTTCGCCGGGCCTTTAGAGGGCCGCGGCGACTGACCCGGACGGGCTCCAATACTGGCCGTTGGCTAGAGACTCGGGGCCAGGGGTCGGGGGTCAGGGGCTAGCGAAAGCGGTGAAGTTGCTGATCCCTGATCCCTGATCCCTGA
>JAHFRO010000060.1:4342-5637 GCA_023266245.1 Betaproteobacteria bacterium
CTGATCCCTGATCCCTGATCCCTGAACCCGAAGTTAAGCGACCAAGTTGGGGAAAAGTTCTAGCGAGAGCGGAAATGATTCAGATGCAGTCCATACTGGACGTGGCTGACAATACCGGTGCGCGCTCGGTGATGTGCATCAAGGTGCTGGGCGGCTCGAAGCGGCGCTACGCCGGGATTGGCGACGTCATCAAGGTCAGCGTCAAGGTCGCCGCTCCGCGCGGCCGCGTCAAGAAAGGCGAGATTTATGACGCAGTGGTGGTGCGCACCGCCAAGGGCGTGCGCCGCAGCGACGGCTCGGTGATCAAATTCGACTCGAATGCAGCGGTGCTGCTCACGCCGAAGCTCGAGCCGATCGGCACGCGTATCTTCGGGCCGGTGACACGGGAGCTCAGGACCGAGCGCTTCATGAAGATCGTCTCGCTCGCGCCGGAAGTGCTGTAGTAAAAGATTGATATGAACCACAGAGACACAGAGGTGCAAGAGAACATGCTCGAGATGACGGGCCTTCTCCGTGTCTCTGTGCCTCTGTGGTGAAAACAGAGCAGGTATTTGCGATGAATAGAATTCGAAAAGGCGATGACGTGATCGTGCTCAACGGCCGCGACAGGGGCAAGCGCGGCACCGTGCTCAGGATCGTTGACGCGGAGCACGTGGTGGTGGAAGGCGCCAACAAGGTGAAAAAGCACCAGCGCCCCAACCCGATGAAAGGCATCACCGGCGGCATCATTGACAAGGAGATGCCGCTGCACATCTCGAACGTGGCGCTCTACAACCCGGCGACCAAGGAGGCCGACCGCGTCGGCATCCGGGTGCTGGAAGACGGCCGCCGCGTCCGTTATTTCAAGTCCAACGGCGAAGTGATTGACGCATGAGCGCGGCCAAGACCAGGGACGCAAAGGAAGCGAAGGGTTCGAAGCAGCCCAAGCCTTCCAAGGAAACAAAGCAGCCTGCCGAGCCGAAGGCAGAACAAGAAGCGAAGACAGCGAAGGCAGCGAAGCCGGAAGCGAAAGAGGCGAAGCCGGAAGCGAAGGAAGCGGCGACGCCCAGGGAAGCCCGGGAGGCAAAACCCGCCCGGCCCGCTCCGGTTCCGCGCCTGCAGATCCATTACCGCGAGACCGTGGTCAAGCAGCTGATGCAGCAATTCGGCTACAAGACCGCCCTGCAGGTGCCCAGGATCGACAAGATCGTGCTCAACATGGGCGTGGGCGAGGCGATCGCCGACAAGAAGGTGATGGACAACGCGGTCGCCGACATGGCCAAGATCGCGGGGCAGAAACCGATCGTCACCAAGGC
>JAHFRO010000060.1:5737-11049 GCA_023266245.1 Betaproteobacteria bacterium
ATGATGACCGATCCGATCGCCGACATGCTCACGCGCATCCGCAACGCCCAACGTTCGGAGAAGCAGTCGGTGGCGATACCCGCGAGCAAGCTGAAGGCGGCGATCGCGCAGGTGCTCAAGGACGAAGGCTATATCGAGGACGTTGCCGTACACGAGGCCGACGGCAGGTCAGTGCTCGAAATCAGTCTCAAGTACTACGCCGGCAAGCCGGTGATCGAGAGAATCGAGCGTGTCAGCCGCCCGGGGTTGCGCATCTACAAGCCGAGTGACGATCTGCCGAAGGTGATGAACGGGCTCGGTGTGGCCATCGTGTCCACCTCCAGGGGCGTGATGACCGACCGCAAGGCGCGGGGCCTCGGGGTCGGCGGCGAAGTACTGTGCATCGTGGCGTAAGGGGGGCGAACGATGTCGAGAATCGGAAATAGTCCCGTCGTGCTTCCGGACAAGGTCGAAGTGGCCGTGACCCCGGAGCAGATCTCGGTCAAGGGCCCGCTTGGCACTCTGACCCAGAGGCTTTCCCCCGACGAGGTCAAGGTCGAGAAAGTGGACAACCGCATCGAGTTCAAGGTCACCAGCAACTCGCGGCAGGCGAATGCGATGTCAGGCACGCTGCGGGCACTGGTCGCCAACATGGTGGTCGGCGTCACCAAGGGTTTCGAGAAAAGGCTCGCGCTCGTGGGCGTGGGCTACCGCGCGCAGGTGCAGGGCGACAAGTTGAACCTCACGCTCGGCTTCTCGCGCCCGATCGTGCATCCGATGCCGAAGGGCATCAAGATCGAGACGCCGTCCCAGACCGAGATCGTGATCAAGGGCATGGACCGGCAGCTGGTCGGCCAGGTGGCGGCCGAAGTGCGCGCCTACCGCAGTCCCGAGCCCTACAAGGGCAAGGGCGTGCGCTACGTCGGCGAGCAGGTGGTGCTCAAGGAAACGAAGAAGAAGTAAGCGAGGCGAGAGATGCCGGAAAAGAACTGGGCGCGGCTGCGCCGGGCGCGCAAGACCCGCGCCAAGATCGCGGAATTGAAGGCGGTGCGGCTCACCGTGCACCGCTCGAATTACCACATCTACGCCCAGGTGCTCGACGCGAGCGGCGGGAAGGTGCTCGCGGCAGCCTCCACGGTCGAGCCCGAGGTGCGCAAGGCGGTGAAGTACGGCGGCAACGTCAAGGCCGCGGCCGAAGTCGGCAGGCGCATCGCCGAGCAGGCGAAAAAGCTCGGCATCGAGACGGTCGCCTTCGACCGCTCGGGCTACAAGTTTCACGGGCGCGTGAAGGCGCTCGCCGAGGCCGCGCGCGCAGCGGGCCTCAAGTTCTGACGGGACTCAAACCATGGCGAAACTACACGCATCGAGAATGCACGGCGGCGGCGGGGAGCGCAGCGACGGGCTGCGCGAGAAGATGGTCGCGATCAACCGTGTCACCAAGGTGGTGAAGGGCGGCCGCGTGCTCGGCTTTGCCGCGCTCACCGTGGTCGGCGACGGCGACGGCGGCATCGGCATGGGCAAGGGCAAGGCGCGCGAAGTGCCGGTCGCGGTGCAGAAGGCGATGGAGGAGGCGCGCCGCAAATTGGTCAAGGTGAACCTCAAGAACGGCACGCTGCAGCACGCGGTCATCGGACATCACGGTTCCTCGCGCGTCTACATGCAGCCCGCTTCCGAGGGCACCGGCATCATCGCCGGCGGCCCGATGCGCGCGGTGTTCGAGGTGATGGGCGTGCAGAACGTGCTCGCCAAATGCCTCGGCTCGACCAATCCCTACAACGTGGTGCGCGCCACCATCAATGGGCTGACGAAGATGAACACGCCGGCCGAGATCGCCGCCAAGCGCGGCAAGTCGGTCGAGGAGATCACGGGGTAATCATGGCCAAGGCGCACAACAAGACGCTGAAAGTGACGCTGGTCAAGAGCCCGATCGGCACCCAGCAGCCGCATCGCGCCTGCGTGCGCGGGCTCGGGTTGAGGCGGCTCAACCAGACGGTGGAGCTGCCCGATACGCCCGCCACCCGCGGCATGATCAACAGGGTGTCCTATCTCGTGAAGTGCAAGGGTTAGCATGCGGCTCAACGAAATCAAACCGGCTCCCGGTTCCAAGCGCGACAGGAAACGCCCCGGCCGCGGCATCGGCTGCGGGCTGGGCAAGACCGCGGGGCGCGGCCACAAGGGCCAGAAGGCGCGTTCCGGCGGGTTCCACAAGGTCGGCTTCGAGGGCGGCCAAATGCCGCTGCAGCGCCGGTTGCCGAAACGCGGTTTCGTTTCGCTGCACCGCGGCGACACCGCCGAAGTGCGCCTCTCCGACCTGCAGAAAATCTCCGGCGACGTGATCGATCTCGCGGTGCTCAAGCAAGCGGGCGTGGTGCCGCAGCCGGCGGTGCGCGCCAAAGTGATCCTCGCCGGCGAGATCAAGCGCAAGGTTGCGCTGAAAGGGCTGCTGGTTTCCAAAGGCGCGCGCGCCGCAATCGAGGCGGCTGGCGGCAACGTGGAGGTGCCGGCTCCCGCGCAACCGGGCAAGGCCCGGGCCGAAGCGAAGGACAAGGGTGCACCCGAAGGCAAGCAGCCCGATGCCGGTGAGGCGGCGGGCGGGAAGAAGTCCAAGTGAGCCTGGCTACTACCGATTCGCTGCTGGGGTTGGGAAAAATGGGCGACCTGAAGCGTCGCCTGCTGTTCCTGCTCGCCGCGCTCGTCGTCTTCCGCATCGGCTCCTACATTCCCGTGCCGGGCATCGACCCGGACCAGCTCGCCGAGCTGTTCCGCTCGCAGCGCGGGGGCATCCTCGACATGTTCAACATGTTCTCGGGCGGGGCGCTCTCGCGCTTCACCATCTTCGCGCTCGGCATCATGCCCTACATCTCGGCCTCGATCATCATGCAGCTGATGAGCGTGGTCTCGCCCACGCTCGAGGCGCTCAAGAAGGAGGGGGAGTCCGGGCGGCGCAAGATCACCCAGTACACGCGCTACGGCACGGCGGCGCTCGCGTTGTTCCAGAGCTTGGGCATCGCCATCGCGCTGGAAGCGCAGCGCGGACTCGTGATCGAGCCCGGGCTGATGTTCCGGCTGACCGCCATGGTCACGCTCACCACCGGCACCATCTTCCTGATGTGGCTCGGCGAGCAGATCACCGAGCGCGGCATCGGCAACGGGATTTCGCTCATCATCTTCGCCGGCATCGCCGCAGGCCTGCCGCACGCGGTGGTCGGCACGCTGGAACTCGTGCGCACCGGCGCGTTCTCGATCCTGATCGCGCTCGTCATCTTCGCGCTGGTGCTTGGGGTGACCGCCTTCGTGTGCTTCGTGGAGCGCGGCCAGCGCAGGATACTCGTGAACTACGCCAAGCGCCAGGTCGGGCGCAAGCTCTACGGCGGCCAGAGCTCGCACCTGCCGCTCAAGCTCAACATGTCGGGCGTGATACCGCCGATCTTCGCGTCCTCCATCATCCTGTTCCCGGCGACGCTCGTGGGCTGGTTCGGCACGAGCGAGGGGTTCACCTGGCTGCGCAACATCTCCGCGACACTGCAGCCGGGCCAGCCGGTCTACATGATGCTGTATGGGGCGGCGGTCATCTTCTTCTGCTTCTTCTACACGGCGCTCGTGTTCAACCCGAAGGAGACTGCCGACAACCTGAAGAAGAGCGGCGCCTTCGTGCCGGGGATCCGGCCGGGCGAGCAGACCGCGCGCCACATCGAACGCATCATGATGCGCTTGACGCTCAGCGGCTCGATCTACGTGACGCTGGTGGTCCTGCTGCCGGAATTCCTGATCGTGTGGAAGAACGTGCCGTTCTACTTCGGGGGGACGTCGCTGCTGATCATCGTGGTGGTGACCATGGACTTCATGGCGCAGGTGCAGGCCTACGCGATGTCGCACCAGTACGAAAGCCTGCTCAAGAAGGCGAATTTCAAGGGCGGAATGTTTCCGGCGCGCTGATGGCCAAGGAAGAAACCATACAGATGCAGGGCGAGATCATCGAGACCCTGCCCAACGCCACCTTCCGGGTGAGGCTCGAGAACGGCCACGTGGTGCTGGGCCATATCTCGGGCAAGATGCGCATGCACTACATCCGCATTCTGCCGGGGGACAAGGTGACGGTGGAGCTCACCCCCTACGATCTGTCGCGCGGGCGCATCGTGTTCCGCGCGAGGTGATGATTTACCGCAGAGGCGCGAAGACGCAAAGGGAACGCAAAGGGAACTCCCGGGTGATTAAAGTTGAAGACAACCTGATGTTATTTCTTTGCGCCTTTGCGTCTTTGCGGTGAGATTTGGAAGGAAGCGAACATGAAAGTGATGGCATCGGTAAAGAGACTCTGCCGCAACTGCAAGATCGTCCGCCGCAAGGGCGTGGTGAGGGTGATCTGCAAGAATCCGCGGCACAAGCAGCGCCAGGGCTAGAGAGCAGTGAACGGTGAACGGTGAACAGTGAACGGTAAATTGACCAAACTGGAGACGCCGCAGGAGCGGATTTTTCCGTTTACCGTTTACCGTTTACTTGGGAATTCATAGACGCTACAATCGCAAACTTTTCGTTTTGGGGTAACGCATGGCCCGGATAGGCGGAGTCAACATACCGAATCACCAGCACGCCGAGATCGCGCTCACTGCGATCCTGGGTATCGGCCGCGCGCGCGCGCGCATGATCTGCGATGCGGCGGGGGTCACTCGCTCGGCGAAGATCAAGGATCTCTCGGACACCGAGATGGACAAGCTGCGCGAGCAGGTTGGCAGGTTCGCCATCGAGGGCGATCTGCGGCGCGAAGTCTCGATGAACATCAAGCGGCTGATGGATCTCGGCACCTGGCGCGGCAAGCGCCACCGCGTGGGGCTGCCGGTGCGCGGCCAGCGCACCCGCACCAACGCCCGCACGCGCAAGGGCCCGCGCAAGGCGGCGATCAAGGTCATCAAGCCCGTAACCATATAAGGACAGTTCAGCATGGCAAAAGCCAGCACCCGGGTGCGCAAGAAGGTCAAGAAGAACGTGGCGGAAGGCATCGCCCACGTTCACGCATCCTTCAACAACACCATCGTTACCATCACCGACCGCCAGGGCAACACGCTGGCGTGGGCGACCTGCGGCAGCAACGGCTTCAAGGGCTCGCGCAAGAGCACGCCGTTCGCCGCCCAGGTGGCCGCCGACCGCGCGGGCAAGCTCGCGCAGGAGTGCGGCGTGAAAAATCTCGAGGTGCGCATCAAGGGTCCCGGCCCGGGGCGCGAGGCCGCGGTCCGCGCGCTCAACGCGGTCGGCTTCAAGATCACATCGATATCCGACGTGACGCCGGTTCCGCACAACGGCTGCCGCCCGCCGAAGCGGCGTCGCGTTTAAGAGCC
>JAHFRO010000060.1:11149-13287 GCA_023266245.1 Betaproteobacteria bacterium
GAGAAGCTCTTCCTCAAGGGCGAGAAGTGCTTCACCGACAAGTGCGCTATCGAGCGCCGCAACTATCCGCCGGGGCAGCACGGGCAGAGGAGCGGGCGGCTCTCGGGCTACGGCGTGCAGCTCAGGGAAAAGCAGAAAGTGCGCCGCATCTACGGCCTGCTCGAGCGCCAGTTCCGCAAGACCTATCACGCGGCCGAGCAGAAGAAGGGCATCACCGGCGAGACCCTGCTGCAGCTGCTGGAGAGCCGTCTCGACACGGTGGCCTACCGCATGGGCTTCGGCGCCTCGCGCACCGAGGCGCGCCAGATCGTGCGCCACAACAGCATCCTGGTGAACGGCAGGCGCGTCAACACACCCTCGTTCCAGTGCCGGCCGGGCGATGTGATCGAGGTCGCGGAGAAGGCCAAGCAGCAGCTGCGCATCAAGGCAGCAGCCGAGGCGGCCGAAAGCCGCGGCATTCCCGAGTGGCTGGAAGTGGACGCCAAGGCGCTCAAGGGCAAGTTCAAGGCGCGACCGCAGCGCTCCGAACTGCCTTCCACCATCAACGAGTCGCTCGTGGTCGAGCTTTACTCGAAGTAATTTCCCAGGGGTATCCTAGCCATGCCAAGCAGTGTTTTTCTCAAGCCTCGCATCATAGACGTCCAGAACATTTCGCCGTACCACGCCAAGCTCACCATGGAGCCGTTCGAGCGCGGCTACGGCCATACGCTGGGCAATGCGCTCCGGCGCACGCTGCTCTCCTCGATGCCGGGTTACGCGGCGACGGAGGTCAAGATCACCGGCGTGTTGCACGAGTATTCGACCCTCGACGGCGTGCAGGAGGACGTGGTTGACCTCCTGCTCAACCTGAAGGGCATCGTGTTGAAGCTCCACAACCGCGAGGAAGCGTTGCTGATGCTGAAGAAAAACGGCGAAGGCGCGGTCACCGCGGGTGACATCGAGCCGATGCACGACGTGGAGATCGTCAATCCCGACCACGTGATTGCGCATCTGGCCTCCGGCGGCAAGCTCGACATGCAGATCAAGGTCGAGCAGGGCCGGGGCTACATCGCGGCGACGACCCGCAAGATGAACCCTGAGGAGGGCCGCAGCGTCGGTTCCATCCTGCTCGATGCCTCGTTCAGCCCGGTGCGCCGCGTGAGCTATGCAGTCGAAGCGGCGCGCGTTGAGCAGCGTACCGATCTCGACAAGCTCATCATAGACGTTGAGACCAACGGCGCGATCGAGCCCGAGGAGGCGGTGCGCTACGCCGCCCGGATCCTCGTCGAACAGCTCTCGGTGTTCGCCGATCTCAAGGGCATGCCGGCGCAGATCGAGGAAAAGAAGGCCACGCAGATCGATCCCATCCTGCTCCGGCCCGTGGATGATCTCGAGCTCACGGTGCGCTCCGCGAACTGCCTCAAGGCCGAGAACATCTACTACATCGGGGATCTCATCCAGCGCACCGAGACCGAGCTCCTGAAAACGCCCAACCTCGGGCGGAAATCGCTCAACGAGATCAAGGAAGTTCTCGCTTCGCGAGGACTTACCTTGGGAATGAAACTCGAAAATTGGCCCCCCGCCGGACTTGAAAAGATCTGAGGAAATGCAAATCCGCGATACCGGCAGGTAGACCCAAGGGGGCAAATTAATGCGTCACCGTCACGGCTTACGTAAGCTCAACCGCACCAGCAGCCATCGCCTGGCGATGCTGCGCAACATGGCGAACTCGCTGCTGCGGCACGAGTTGATCAAGACCACGCTGCCGAAGGCGAAGGAGCTGCGCCGCGTGGTGGAGCCCATCATCACGCTCGGCAAGAAGCCGTCGCTCTCCAACCGCCGGCTCGCCTTCAACCGCCTGCGCGACCGCGAGGTGGTGGTGAAGGTGTTCGACGAGCTGGGGCCGCGTTACGCCAAGAGGAACGGCGGGTATCTCCGCATCCTCAAGTCCGGCTTCCGGCAGGGCGACAACGCGCCGATGGCGCTGGTCGAGCTGATGGATAGGCCGGAGCCGGGCGAGCAAAAGCCGGGGGCGAAGGAAACGAAAAAGGAGGGGAAGAAGGAGGGGAGCAAGAAAGAACCGAAGAAAGAGGCCGCCAAAGCGGCGGCGTGAGTCGAGAGACTCTTCACAAGCCGGCCTCGCGCCGGCTTTTTTGTTT
>JAHFRO010000061.1 GCA_023266245.1 Betaproteobacteria bacterium
TGGTTTCGCCGGCGCGAAAGCGGATGACGTGACCGCGGATCGTGACCTGCTGCTCCTTGAGGCTCACCAGGTGCATCTCGATGCGCCCGGGCCCGGCGTTGTAGAAGGCGTGGTGGCGGAACGCGGAAAGCTCGAAATCGGCCCCGAGCTCGCGGTTGATGCGCGCCAGGAGGTTGAGATTGAATTCGGCGGTGACGCCCCGCGCGTCGTTGTACGCGGCGTTGAGCCGCGCCGGGTCCTTCTTGAGATCGACCCCGATCAGCAACCCGCCGCCCGCGCCGGCGAGTTCGCGCGCGTTCCCGAGGAAGGCCGCCGCCTCGGGCACGGTGAAATTGCCGACGGTCGAGCCGGGGAAGTAGATGACGCGCCGCGCGCGCAACGCCGCGAGCTCCGGCAGCGCGAGCGGGCGCGTGTAGTCGGCGCACACCGCGATGATGGCGAGCCCGGGAAACGCCCGCGCCAGCTCGGCGCAGGAAGCCGTGAGCTGCCCGGCGGCGATGTCGATCGGCACGTAGGCGACCGGGGCCAGCTCGGTGATCAGGATGCGCGTCTTGCGGCTGTTGCCGCTGCCGTACTCGATCAGCGCGCACCGCGGACCGAGGTCACGCACCATGTCGCGCACGTGCGCCTGCATCATGGCGGTCTCGGTGCGCGTCGGGTAGTACTCCGGCAGCTCGCAGATCGCCTCAAACAGCTCGCTGCCGCGCTCGTCGTAGAAATACTTGGGCGAAAGCTCCTTCTGCGGGCGCGACAGCCCGGCGATGACCTCTTCGAGGAAGTTGCCCGCGTCCGGACGCCGGTCGTGAAAGGCAAAGCGGGCGCGTGCGGGCGCCATAGCGGATGAGAGCGAATGAAACTGCTGGAGTTTACAGTGAAACGTGAAAGTGAAACGGAAAAACCAACCCTCGTGAAACGCCTTACTTCACCTTTCACGTTTCACATTTCACATTTCACATATCACGCTTTGGTCAGCCCGCCGGCCGGCGGGAGAAGTTACTCTCCATCCATTTCTTGATGCGGTTGGCGTCGCCGATGCGCGAGTGCTTGCCCCACGAATCGAGCAGCACGATGATCACCGGCGTGGCCGCGATCCGCGCCTGCAGCACCAGGCAGCGTCCCGCTTCGCTGATGTAGCCGGTCTTGGAAAGCCCGATTTCCCAGCTCGGGTTCTTCACCAGCCGGTTGGAGTTGCGATAGTGCAGCCGCCTGCCGTTGGACAGCTCCACGGCGTAGGCGGAATCGGTGGTGTACTCGCGGATCAGCGGATGGCGGTAAGCGGCGCCCACCAGTCGCGCGAGATCCTGCGCGGTCGATACGTCCTCGCTGGAGAGCCCGGTGCCGTCCACGAAGCGCGTGCGCCACATGCCGAGCTCGATCGCTTTCTGGTTCATCGCCGCGACGAACGCGCGCGTGCCCCCGGGATAGGCGCGGGTGAGCGCCGCGGCGGCGCGGTTCTCGGAGGCCATCAAGGCGAGCTTGAGCAGGTCGCCGCGCGTCAGCACGGTGCCGACCTTAAGCCGCGAGCGGGTACGCTTGACGTCATCGACGTCGGTCTTGCTGATGGTAACGGCTTCGGCGAGCGGCAGCTCCGCCTCGAGCACCACCAGCGCGGTCATCAGCTTGGTGATGGAGGCGATCGGCATCACCGCCTCGACGTTCTTGGCGTAGAGCACGCGCTCGCCGCCTTGCTCCACCACCAGCGCCGTGGCCGACTTGAGGGTGGGGACGCCGTTCTTGGCGGCAAACGCCGGGGCGAGTGGCTGGTTCTGGGCGTACGCGCCCGGCAGCAGTGCCACACCGAGCGCAATGGCGAATATCAACGGCTTCAGGCTATCCTCCTCCCTGGGCAGTGCCGCGCAGCCGCGGGGCGGCTGCTCCGACTTCCTGAATTAGGCCACCAAAATACCGGGTTAGCCCGAACTTTTCAACCAATTTTTGAACTGTGACAAAAGCCCTGCTTCAGGGCCGGTGGCGGCGACAGGGCAAAAAAACCTCCGCTCGGGACAGTGTGGGTTGTCCCGGCGGAGATAAAGAGGCCATGCAATTACCCGCTCAGCACGGGTAACTGCGACTGCCAGGCCTCCGAGGAGGAAAGATTGAACAAACTGCCGAAACCTGGCGAGGCTACAAGCTGAGCGTCTCGCTCGTTACGGTTGCAGATTAATCCCACTGCCTTACATGAAACTTACAGAGACGCGCTGCGCTACACTATCGTCCCCCGGGTTCCGAGCAACCGATTCATGCGCATCCTGGTAGTCGAAGACGATCCGGTGCTGGCCGACGGGCTCACCCGCTCGCTGCGCCAGTCGGACTACGCGGTGGACTGCGTGGGTGACGGCGTCGAGGCCAGCCACGTGCTGGTCTCCCAGAACTACGACCTGGTGATCCTCGATCTCGGGTTGCCGAAAGTGGACGGGCTCGAGGCACTGCGCCGCCTGCGCCGGCGCGGATCCAAGGTGCCGGTGCTGATCCTCACCGCGCACGACACCCTTGATGACCGCGTGAAGGGGCTCGATCTCGGCGCCGACGACTACCTCACCAAGCCATTCGACCTGCCCGAGCTCGAAGCGCGCGTGCGGGCGTTGATCCGCCGCGGCCAGTCGGGCGGCGGCTCGCTGCTCGAGCACGGCACGCTCGCGCTCGACACCGCCGGCCGCCGCGCCACGCTCGATGGCGAGCCGCTCGACCTCTCGGCGCGCGAGCTCGGCGTGCTGGAAGTGCTGATGCTGCGCAGCGGGCGCGTCGTCAACAAGGAACAGCTCGCCGAGCAGCTCTACGGCTGGGACGAGGAAGTCGGCGCCAATGCGATCGAGGTCTACGTCCACCGCCTGCGCAAGAAGCTCGAACCGGCCGGCGTCACTATACGCACCATACGCGGGCTGGGTTATCTGCTCGAAAAACCGCCGAATGCCTGAACCGCGCACGCTTCGTCGCCAGCTGCTCGCCTGGCTGGTCGGCCCGCTCGCCGTGCTGTGGTCAATCAGCACGGTGGTGGACTACGACATCGCCAACCAGTTCGTCACCGCCGCCTATGACCGCTCGCTGCTCGACTCGGCCATCGACATCGGCAAGCAGGTCAAGATCAAGGACGGGCGCATCCTGGCTGATCTGCCGGATGTCGTGCTCGAGATCCTGGTGACCGGCCAGCCCGGAAACTTCTACTATCTGATAACCGGCCCGCAGGGGGAGTACATTGCCGGCCACAAAAGCCTGCCCCCGCCTCCCGAACCCGAATCGGACAAGGCCAGCTATTACGACGCTGAATACCTCGGCAAGCCGGTGCGCGTCGCCGCGCTTCAACTCCCGCTCGAAGGCGACAGGGACAAGGGGGTGGTCCTGATCCAGGTCGCGGAAACCGTCACCGCGCGCACTGATTTCGCGCGACAGATCCTATTCCGCATGATGCTGCCCCAGGTGGTGTTGATCGTGCTGGCTGCGTTGCTGGTGTGGTACGGCGTGGGGCGCGGGCTCGCGCCGCTCGCGAACCTGCAACGGGAGATTGCGAGCCGCTCGCACCGGGATCTCAGTGCGCTGCCCGAGGAGCAGGCACCGCGGGAAGTGCGGCCTTTGATTCACGCCATGAACGGGCTGCTGGAGCGGTTGTCCCAGGCGATCGCGGCGCAGCAGCGCTTCGTCACCGACGCTGCGCATCAGCTGCGCACCCCCATCGCGGGCATCAAGACCCAGACCGAGCTCGCGCTGCGCCAGGCGCAGTCGGGCGAGGCACAGGCAACGCTGCGGCAGCTGCAGACCGCAACCGAGCAAACCACGCGTCTCGTCAACCAGCTGCTGTCGCTGGCTCGCGCCGAGCCCGGCGTCGAGCGCATCCACAACACCGAACGGCTCGACCTCGCCAAACTCGCGCGCGACACCACGACCGAGTGGGTGCCGCGCGCGCTCGCGCGCAACATCGATCTCGGGTTCGACAGTCCGCCCGCGCTAGCGCGCGTTGCAGGCGATCCGTTCCTGCTCAAGGAAATGCTCAACAACCTGCTGGATAACGCGATCCGTTACACCCAGGCCGGCGGGCAGGTCACCGTGCGCGTTACCCCCGACACGCGGAAAATCGTGCTGAACATCGAGGATAACGGCCCCGGCATCCCCGAGAGCGAGCGCGCACGGGTCTTCGAGCGCTTCCACCGCGTGCTCGGCACCGGCGTCGAGGGCTGCGGCCTGGGGCTCGCCATCGTGCGCGAGATCGCGCAAAGCCATGGTGCGGACACCGCGCTCACCAGCGGCGCGAACGGGAAGGGTACCGTGGTGCGCGTCGCGTTTCCGCAAGCAACGTGATTCGCGCGGGCCCGGGAATAACCGATCGCCCGCCGCTGTTGTCGTACTCGGGGGAAAGACGTGGCGGATAACAATCGGGGTCGCTACACTGCGGTAGCGATCAGCCTGCACTGGCTGGTGTTCGCCTTGGTCCTCGCCGCGTGGTCGCTCGGGCTCTACATGGTGGATCTGCCGCTTTCGCCGCAGAAGCTCAAGTATTTTTCGTGGCACAAATGGATCGGCGTCACCATCTTCCTGTTTGCGACGGCGCGCCTCGCAGGGCGCTTTGTCCACCCCGCCCCGCCGCTGCCGCTCTCCGTGCCGGCGTGGCAAAGGAGCGCCGCCTACGTGTCTTACGCGTTGCTCTACGTGCTGATTCTCGCCATCCCGATCTCCGGCTGGCTGTTCAGCTCGGCCTCGGGGGTGCCGGTCGTGTATTTCGGGGTACTGCCGCTGCCCAATCCGGTGGAGAAAGACAAGGAGCTCGCCGAGTTCCTCAAGCAAATCCACATCTTCCTCAACTGGACGCTGTTCGTGATAGTCTGCGTCCACGTTCTCGCGGCGCTCAAGCACCATATCGTGGACCGTGACGACGTGCTCGCACGGATGCTGCCGATAATCAAGCCTCGCCGGGAATAATGATTCGATGCGCTACGGAGCGACGACATACGCTGCGGCGTTTGCGTGCCTCGGCTTGCTGGCGTTGCCGCTTTCCAGCGGCGCGCAGAACGTGGACTACGCCCACAGCCAGATTTCGTTCGTCTCGGTCCAGATGAAGGTGCCGGTCGAGGCTGTGTTCCGCAAGTTTACCGCGCAGATCAGCTTCGACCCGGCGAAACCCGAGGCAAGCAAGGCACAGATCGAGATCGATCTCGCGAGCTTCGACATCGGCAACGACGAGATCAACAACGACGTCAAGGACAAAAACTGGTTCGACACCAGGAATTTCCCGGCGGCGAAATTCGTCGCGACCGGCGTGCGTGCGCTCGGGCCGGGGCGTTACGAGGCACGCGGGCCGCTCACGATCAAGGGCAGAACCAACGACATTATCGCACCGTTCACGGTGAAGGCCGATGGCGGCAGCCAGATATTCGAGGGCGGGTTTGCGATCCGCCGCCTGCAATACAACCTCGGCGAAGGCGTGTGGAAGGACACCGATACCGTCGCCGACGAGGTGCAGATCAAGTTCAGGATTTACGTCAGCGGCAAACCGCCGCCGAAAAAGTAGCCGCAGCCCGTCAAACTGTATTTAACAACCCGCTTGAGAGGAGACAAGATGAAAGCGAAGCTCATCGTCATCACCCTCAGTACCATGCTCGCCATGCCGGCCGCCGCGCAGTCGGAAGTCTATGTCAGCGATCCGCCGCACACCTTCGCATATTTCGAGGTCGGCCACATCAGTCTCGCGTGGCAGCGTGGGCGCTTCAACAAGACCGACGCCAAGATCGTAATCGATCGCGCCGCCAAGACGGGAAGCATCGAAGCAGTGATCGACGCCGCTTCGGTTGATACCGGCCACGTGAAGCGTGACGAAGACCTGCGCAGTGAGAGGTTTTTCGACGCCGCCAAGTTCCCGACCATCACCTTCAAGTCGAACAACCTGCGCTTCAAGGACGATGCCCTGATCGGCGCCGACGGCGAGCTCACCATGATGGGGGTGACCAAGCCGGTGAGCCTGGAGGTGACGTTCTTCCGCTGCGGCAACCACCCGGTTAACAAGCGCGCGATTTGCGGGGCCGATGCGCGCACCGCGATCTACCGCTCGGAGTTTGGCATGAAGCGCGGCGCCGCCGGCATGAACGACGAGGTCTACATCTACATCAATATCGAGGCCTACAAGAGTTAAACCGGCGGCTGGCCGCCGGCTTAACTTCGCGCGTTCGACGCGGGCGTGAACGCCGGTCAACGCGCGAGTCAGGCGATGGCCGCCGCGCGCTTCGCCCCCTCTTCGCGCCGTCGCTCGGCCTCCTCCTGCTGCTGCAGCGCCCACATCTCGGCATAGGCGCCCCCCGCTTCCAGCAGCCCGCGGTGCGTGCCGCGCTCGATGATGCGCCCGCCATCGAGCACCAGGATCCGGTCGGCGTCCATCACGGTCGAAAGGCGGTGCGCGATCACCAAGGTCGTGTGTCCCTGCGCGATGCGCGTCAGCTCGTCCTGGATCGCCTGCTCGGTGGCCGAGTCGAGGGCGGAGGTCGCCTCGTCGAAGATCAGGATGCGCGGATTCTTGAGGATGGCGCGCGCGATCGCGACGCGCTGCTTCTCGCCGCCCGAGAGCTTGAGTCCCCGCTCGCCGACGCGCGTCTCGTACTTGTCGGGCACGCTCTCGATGAAATCGTGGATGTGCGCGGCCTTCGCGGCCTCGATCACTTCTTCGCGCGTGGCCTCCGGTCGCCCGTACTGGATGTTGTAGTAAATGGTGTCGTTGAACAGCACCGTGTCCTGCGGCACGATGCCGATCGCCCCGCGCAGGCCCGTCTGCCTGGCATTGCGAATGTCCACGCCGTTCACCTGTATACCGCCGCCGGAGACGTCGTAGAAGCGGTAGAGCAGCCGGGCCAGCGTGGACTTGCCCGATCCGCTCGCCCCCACCACGGCGACCTTGGCGCCGGCGGGAATCTCGAAGCTCACGTCGAACAGAATCTGCCGCTTCGGCTCGTAACTGAAACTGACATGATCGAAGCGCACCGTGGCCGGCCCTGACGGAAGCTCGACCGCGTCCGGCCGGTCCTGGATCTCGCGGTGCTCCGCGAGCAGCCGGAACATGCGATCCATGTCGGCCAGCGACTGCTTGATCTCGCGGTAGACCATGCCGAGAAAGTTGAGCGGAATGTAGAGCTGGATCAGCAGCCCGTTGACCAGCACCAGGTCGCCGAGAGTCAGGCTGCGGCCCACCACGCCCTGCGCGGCGAGGATCATCAGGACGGTCACCGCCGCGGCGATGATGAAGCTCTGCCCGATGTTGAGGATGCCGAGCGAGGCTTCGTTCTTGACCGCTGCCGCCTCGTAGTGGCGCAGGTTCTCGTCGTAGCGGCGCGCCTCGTACTCCTCGTTGTTGAAGTACTTCACCGTCTCGTAGTTGAGCAGGCTGTCGATAGCCCGCGTATTAGCCTTCGAGTCGAGGTCGTTGGCGCGGCGCCGGATCTCCATGCGCCATTCGGTTACCGAGAAGGTGAAGACGAGGTAGACCGCGACGGCGAGGAAGGTGACCGCGGCGAAGCGCCAGTCGAAGCGCGAGAGCAGGATGAAGGCGACCAGGCTGAACTCCAGGATCACCGGAATGATCGAGAACAGCATGTAGGAAAGCACGGTGGAGATGCCGCGCGTGCCGCGCTCGATGTCGCGCGACATGCCTCCGGTCTGGCGCTCGAGGTGGAATCGCAGACTCAGGCAGTGCAGGTGCCGGAACACGGTGAGCGCGACGCGGCGGATCGCTCTCTGCGTCACGCGCACGAACACCAGGTCGCGCAGCTCCGCGAACAACGTCGCCGAGAGCCGCAGCAGGCCATAGGCGACCAGCAGCGCGAACGGCAGCACGAGCACCGCCTGGGTGGCGTCGAGCCCGTCCACGATCTCCTTCAGCAGCAGCGGCACGCCGACATTGGCGAGCTTGGCGGTGACCAGGAACGCGAGGGCGAGGGCCACCCTGCCCTTGAACTCCCACAGGTACGGAAACAGCAGCACAACGTTGCGCCACTCGCCGCGGCGGCGCAGGCCGCCCGCGGCCGGCAGCGCCGCAGGAATGGCGTCGTGGCGGGAGGTCATGAGTTGGCGGGCACCGCCTGTTGGTGGCCGAACAAGGCGGCGCCGTTCGTGGGCGCGGAAAGCGGCATCGTAAAAAAAAGCGAGACGGGTTAATCGTAACATGGGGGTCGGCGCACCTTTTCAAAAAGCGGGAGCAAGGGAGCAAGCAGAACAAAAAAGAGGGCGCGGTGTTGGGCCGCGCCCGAAACGTACTAAAGGAGGAGGAGGAAGACACAGAGCACGGTGGCCCTCTGCCTTCAGCTTCCCTCCAGCAAATCCGATGCCAGGACGCTGATCGAGAAAAATCAAGCAGTTATCGGAATATCGTGAGGCCGTGCCGGTGTCCGTGCGCATCAACAAGGGTCCCGCGCACCAAAGCGGCGCCATGCGCGGCGCGTGCGCCCGGATCGTGGGATTTGTAACTTTATGTAAACATTGCAACTGTGCGACGTGTTTTGCGTTCTAATTAGGGCAGTTGGATACGGGCGCCGCCCGCGGCGCGCCGGTCAACGAGGAACAACCAAAGAGGGATATGACGATGAATAAGCCGATCTCAGCCTCAGTGCTGCTGGCGTTGACGAGTGCCAGCGTCGCAGTCGCAGCCCCCGATCTCATGGATACTGCCCAGGTTATTTCTTCGAAGCCGATCATCGAGCGCGTCAGCGAGCCGCGCCAGGAATGCGCGCCGGGTGCCGCGGGCGCGCCGGCGCCCGCGCAGGAGCGCAGCATGGTCGCTCCGATCGTGGGCGGCGTTGCCGGTGCCATCATCGGCAGCCAGGTCGGCAGGGGCAGCGGCAAGACCGCCGCCACCGCCGCTGGCGCGGTCGCCGGCACCATCGTGGGTGATCGCGTCGCCAATCCCGACAGCAACCGCTCCTCGACCGGCGCGGTGGTAGGCGGCGTTGCCGGCGGACTGCTCGGCGCACAAGTTGGCGGAGGCAGCGGTCGGAACACTGCGGCAGCCGCGGGCGCTGTTGCCGGCACGATAGCCGGCGATCGCATCGACAACCGGCAGCAGACCGCCGCCACGCAACCGGCGCAGCGCTGCCGCACCGTGGAGACCACGCGCGAGATCATCAAAGGGTACAGCGTGGTCTATCGCTACAACGGCCGCGATATCACCACCACCATGCCGTACGATCCGGGCAAGACGGTGCGTGTCGGTATCACCGCCATTGACGGCAGCGGCGAAGCCGCCGCTCCCACCGCGAGCATGATGGGTACCAACGTGCGCGAGGTGAACCCGGGCTCGAGCGCTCCCGTTCCCGCTCCCGCAACCCCGATCAGCAATACGGGCGGCTACAACTACCGCTATTAGCGCTCAGCAGTCAGCGTTCAGCAATCAGCTCAGGCACAGCGCGGCGCCTTCTGGCGCCGCGCTTTTCTTTCGGCTGACAGCTGAGAGCCGATCGCTGATCGCTAAGTGAACTCCTCGGCCCTTCCATAGGCGAATACGCCGGTCAGCAGGCGCGCCAGGCCGTAGGACATCCAGGTCGCGGTGCGCAGGGTGAACGGTTGCTCTTTCCAGCGTTCGCGCTTCACCTGCGTCGCGCCCTTCGCGATGGCCTGCGTCAGGCTCTGCCACAGCTCGGTGGCGAAAGCGCGGTCCTCGATTACCACGTTGGCTTCGCGCGCGAGCAGCAGGCTGAAGGGATCGATATTGGACGAGCCCACGGTGGCCCAGTGGCGGTCGATCACGGCGACCTTGGCGTGCAGGAAGCTCTTGTGGTACTCGTGGATCTCGATGCCGGCGTCGAGGAAGGTCCCGTAGAGCGCGCGCGACGCGTAGTACAGCAGCACGTATTCCACCCGCCCCTGCAGCAGCAGCAGCACGCGCACGCCGCGCGCAGCGGCCTCCATCAACGCGCGCCGAAAGGAGAGGCCTGGGAAAAAATAGGCATTGGCGATCAGAATCTCCGAGCGAGCGTGCTCGATCGCCGTCAGGTACGCCTGCTCGATGTCGCGGCGGTGCCCAATGTTGTCGCGCGCCACAAACGCTGCGCGCTGGCTGCCCCGCGGCACGGTGAACGGACCCAGCTCGCGCAGCCGTGGCCAGGCTGACTTGAACTGCGTAGCCGTCACCAGCGCCCACAGCCGTTTCACCACAGGATGTATCCTCGCCACCAGCGGGCCTTCAATGCGCACCGCGTAATCGATGCGCGGCGGGATGTGTCCCGGCGTGTCCATGTCGTCGATGATGTTGATGCCGCCGACGAATGCCACCCGCGCGTCGATCACCGCGATCTTGCGGTGCAGCCGCCGCAGCCGCGCGCGGCGGAACGTCCATGGCGAGATGTCGGGACGGTAGATCAGGAAGCGCACTCCTGCCGCCTCGAGCTCGTCGATCAGCTCCGGGTTCAGGTCCTTGGAGCCGAAGCCGTCCACCATGACATGCGTCGCTACGCCGCGCCGCGCGGCGCGGGCCAGCGCGGCCGCAATGGTCCGGCCAGCGACATCGTCTTCGAAAATGTAGGCCTCGAGGTGTATCTCTCGCCGCGCGGCACCGCACTCGGTCTCCAGCGCGGGGAAATACTCCACCCCGCTCTTGAGCAGCGTGATGCGGTTGCCTTCGATTAATTCCATCATGAGCGCACCAGCGTCGTCGTGAGCGCCGCATGATCGGAGATGCGTGCCCAGGCCCGGCCGTGGTGCACGTGGGCGTGCCGCACCTGGAAGCCGCGCACGTAGATGCGGTCGAGCGCCATCATCGGCAGCGCCGCCGGGAAGCTGCGCGCCGGGCTGCCCTTCACCAGCTCGAACACCTCATGCAGATCGAGCGGATGCGCCAGCTCGTGCGCGGCGCGATGGCGCCAGTCGTTGAAGTCGCCGGCGACGACGAGCGGCGCCTCCCGCGGCACCAGCCGCTCGATCCTCTGGCGCAGCCGCTCGAGCTGGTGGCTGCGGCCGCGCCCGAGCAACCCCAGATGAACGCAAACGCAGTGCAGCGGCTCGCGCCATCCCGGCGGCGTGATCTCGCAGTGGAGCAGCCCGCGCCGCTCGAAGCGGTGGGAGGAAACATCCTGGTTGTCCCAGCGCATAATCGGGTAACGCGACAGGATCGCGTTGCCGTGATGCCCGGCGTCGTAGATCGAGTTCCTGCCGTAGGCGTAGTCGCCCCATACCGCGTCGGCGAGAAATTCGTACTGCGGCGCCACCGGCCAGTCCGTGTAGCGTGAGGCGTGGTAGTCCTGGTTGCCGTGCACTTCCTGCAGGAACACGATGTCGGCGCCGAGCGTGCGCAGCTTCTCGCGCAGCTCGTGTATCACCAGTCGCTGTTTGAAAAACGAGAAGCCCTTGTGGATGTTGTAGGTCGCCACCCGCAGCGCGCGCGTCACGGTTCCCCCATCACGAAATAGTGCTCCAGCAGGTCTGCATCGTCGAAGTGCCGCCGTCCGACGAAGGCAGTGGCGTGCCTGCCCCACTGCCGCATCGCCCCGGGCTCGGACACGCCCATCGGCCAGAACAGATAGCGCTCGCTCCGCTCGCTGCCAGGGACGATGCCATCCGGTCGGAAGGCGCTACGGCGGCCGCCTGCGGCGGCGGGCGCGAAGCGGCTTTGGGCATGACCCATAGCCTAGCACCCGAACTTGTAAGATGGGGTGTTACGAAACCGCGAGCATGCGGTCGAGCGCGATGCGCGCCAGTTCCGCTTCGTGCGCCGGCACCTTGATCTGGTTGACTACCTTCCCTGCGACCAGGTTTTCCAGGGTCCAGGCGAGGTGCTGCGGGTCGATGCGCGCCATGGTCGAGCACATGCACACGGTGGGCGCCATGAATTGCACCACCTTGCCCTGCGGCTTGAACTGTTCGGCGATCCGGTTCACGAGATTGAGCTCGGTGCCGACCAGCCAGCGTGTGCCCGGCGGGCTCGCCGCGATGGTCCGGATGATGAAATCGGTGGAGCCGACGTAATCGGAGAGCTTGCACACGTCGAACCGGCACTCGGGGTGCGAGATCACCATGCCGCTCGGATTCTGCTCGCGCCAGCGCAGGACGTGCTGCGGCTGGAACATCTGGTGCACCGAGCAGTGCCCCTTCCACAGCAGGATCTTCGCCATCTTGATCTGCTGCGGCGTGAGCCCGCCCAGCTCCTCGTCGGGATCCCACACCAGCATCTCGGCGAGCGGGATGTCCATGAGGTACCCGGTCCAGCGGCCGAGGTGCTGGTCGGGGAAGAACAGCACTTTCCCGCGCCGCTTGAACGACCACTCGAGGATCGCGCGCGCATTGGACGAAGTGCAGACGATGCCACCGTGCTCGCCGCAGAACGCCTTCAGGTCCGCCGCCGAATTGATGTAGGTCACCGGCGTCACGTGCTGGTCGGGATCGAGCACGGTGGCGAGCTCGCGCCAGGCGCGTTCGACCTTGGCGAGGTTCGCCATGTCGGCCATCGAGCAGCCGGCGTTGAGGTCGGGCAAGATCGAGACCTGTCCGGGCTTGGAGAGGATATCCGCCACTTCCGCCATGAAGTGCACGCCGCAGAACACGATGTACTGCGCGTCGGTCTGCGCCGCGAGCTTGGAAAGCTTGAGCGAATCGCCGGTCAAATCGGCGTGCTTGTAGACGTCGACACGCTGATAATGGTGGCCGAGAATCATCGCCTGCTTGCCGAGCTTGGCCCTGGCGGCAAGGATGCGCTCCTCGCACGCTTCGTCAGCGAGCGGCTTGAAGCGGTCGAATGTGATCGTCGCAGCTTCCATCTCGATCATCGCGTTTCAAGAAGCCTCAAACATTAACAATAGTATGACAAAAAATCCAGCCCGTGGTTGCCGCAAAACCGGCCAGAGTCCGCATTTTGGTCAGGGTCTTTGCGCCCGTTGCGCAACGCGCTGCGGCAACTCGCGTATGGCCTCGGCATTACTCCACGAAAAAACCTTCTCCGCCGCCTGCTGCCACGGCAGCCATTCATAGCACAGGTGCTCTTTCGGCTCCAGCGTCACGGGCAGCGGCTGCGGCACCAGCAGCCCGAACACGTGCTCGGTGTTGTGCGTCACGCCCGGCGCGTAGCGGTGCCGCCAGCGCCGGTAGATCTCGTAGCGGTTCTGCTTGCGCCAGTCCGCGAGCTGGTAGCGGTTCGCATCCAGTCCGGTTTCCTCCTTGAGCTCGCGCACGGCGGTATCCAACAGGGCTTCGCCCTCGTGCTGGCTGCCGGTCACCGACTGCCAGAAACCCGGGCGGTCGGCGCGCTCCAGCAGCAGCACCTGAAGCTCGGGCGTGTGCACCAGGACCAGGACCGACACCGGGAGCTTGTACGCCATC
>JAHFRO010000196.1 GCA_023266245.1 Betaproteobacteria bacterium
ACACTTGTGGCTCTTCGCGTGGGGGCGGACCTTGATCTTCTTCCCGGCGAGTGAGGCGTCGAGCCGATCCAGATTGCTCTCGAACGCGTCGAGCTCGAGGATCAGGCTCGGCGTGTCCACCTCTGAGAGCGACATCCCAACGGCGGCCGGTAAGTAAATGGACATCGGGGTTCTAACAGGCGAAAGGCGTAACTGGTGGTGCGTGACTGGTACTGCGTGACTGGTACCCCGTGACTGGTGAGGCGTAGCTGGTAATCCGGGTTACCAGCAACGCTTTATCAGTCACGTTTTATCAGTCACGAATCATCAGTCACGCTTTATCAGGTCCAAAGCCGGGATCGTAGTGGGGGCCGGCCATGGTGCCGTCGGCTGCCATGCCGATGATGCCGTGCGACAGGTCCTTCACCGCGAGGAACACCACGTCCTCGTCCGGCGTGGCAATGGTGTAGTGCACGACGTTGGCCGGAAAATAGAGCAGCGTTCCCGCCGGTGCCAGCACTTCGGGCCCGTCCGCAACCTTCACCCGCAGCGTGCCTTTGAGCACGTAGTTCCACTGCTCGTTGGGATGCGAATGCGGGCGCGCGCCGGTGCCGCGCTTCTTGGTGATCAGCCCGACCTGCATGCGCTCGCCCTCGACCACCGGTCCTTCCGCCGACGAATAGCCCGTGCCGGCTTCGATCCGCGCCAGCTTCGCCAGCTCGAACACATGGCGGCCATTGCCGCCTTTGACCGCTCCCTTGTTCCTGGTCTGCTGCTTCTCTTTCACTCTGGTGCTCATGAATTCCTCCGTCTGAACTATCCCCCGCGAGCCGCCGGGCTTCAGGCGGAAGCATCCGCGACGAGGCCCGCCTGCTCTATCCCGTGGGCGCAGCAGGCTTCGTCTTCTTCGCCGGTGCCGCCGCTCGCGCCGGCGGCACCGATGATCTCGCCCTGCGCGTTCTTGATCAGCGCGGCGCCGGTTTGCGGCAGGAATTTGCCGTGCGCGGTGGTGGCCAGCGTGACGAAGAAGTTGGGGTTGTCCTTGGCGCGTTTGGCGAGCGCGCGGCTCGAAGCCCCCATTGCCACCGACGCCCACGCCTTGCCCTGCGCGACGTCCAGCCGGAACATGCTCGCGCCGTCCTCGCGCTGCGCGGAAACGATGTGCCCGCTCGCATCCAGGACGACGACCCCGAGCGGCTTGATTTTCATCTCGCGCGCCTTGGCGAGCGCTTTTTCGATGATCGTGTTCGCTTGCTTGAGCGTAAGCCTGGACATTGCTTCCTCTGTGACGTGTGGCTTGAGAGCGAATGATTTTCGTGTTTCTCGGCGGCCGCGGAGCCCACAGCATGAAACGCGGCCGATCGAAGCGAGCGACTATACAAGCCGCGCGACTTCAGTGTCAATTTCGCACGCCATGAGTAGAATAGGCGAGGCACCGCAAGGAGGGGGAAGATGCGTTCCATGCTCACAGCACTGCTGGTTTGCGCTGCGCTGTCTTCACCATGGCGAGCGAACTGCACCATCTGACCGTCGCCGAGGCAGCCAGACTGATCGGGACGAGGAGGCTCTCGCCGGTCGAGCTCGCCCGCGCGTTGCTGAAGCGCATCGAAGAGCTCGATCCGCAGCTCAACGCATACATCACCGTCACCGCCGATCTCGCACTCAAGCACGCGAAACAGGCGGAACAGGAAATCGCCAAAGGCAGGTACCGCGGACCGCTGCACGGCGTTCCGTTCGCGCTGAAGGACATCTACAACACCAGGGGCATACTCACCTCGGGGCACTCCAGGGTGTGCATCAACAACGTCCCGGACGAGGACGCGACGACCACGCACAAGCTCCAAGAGGCGGGCGCGGTGCTGCTCGGCAAGCTCGCCACCCACGAATTCGCGCACGGCGGACCGTCCTTCGATCTGCCGTGGCCGCCGGCGCGCAATCCCTGGAACCTCGAGCATTTCACCGGCGGCTCGAGCTCGGGTTCCGGCGCCGCCGTCGCCGCGGGGCTTGCGCCGTTTGCGCTCGGCTCCGACACCGGCGGCTCGATCCGCGGCCCGGCCTCGCACTGCGGCATCGTGGGGCTGATGCCGACCTACGGCCTGGTCAGCCGCGCCGGCGTGATCCCCAACTCGTTCACTTTCGATCACTGTGGTCCGATGACGTGGACGGTCGAAGACTGCGCGATCGTGCTGCAGGCGATCGCGGGCTACGATCGCGGGGACGCCGGCAGCATCGAGGTGCCGATTCCGGACTACCGCGCCACGCTTTCTTCCGACATCAAAGGAATGAGGATCGGCGTGCTGCGCCACTACTGGGAGGAAGACCTTCCCGCGCACGAGGATCTCAAGCGCGCGATGGACGAAGCGATCGAAGTGTTCAAGAAGCTCGGCGCCAGGGTGGAAGACTGCCGCGCGCGCCCCATGATGGATTCGCTGGACGCCAAGATCATCATCGCCGAAAGCGAAATCTTCTCGATCCACCACCGCGACCTCGTCGCCCGGCCGGGCGACTTCGGACGCGACATTCTGGGGCGCATCCTGCCGGCGTGCCTGTTCCAGGCCCCCGATTACGTGCAGGCGAGCCGTGAGCACCGCCGTATCATGGCCGAGGCGCAACCGCTCTATGAGAAGTATGACGTGCTGGTGACCGCCGGCTTCGGCCCCGCACCGCGGCTCGAGGCACACCGCACACTCAACTTCTGGCTGCGCTCCAACGTGTTCACGCCGTCGAACATCACCGCAGGGCCGGCGCTCGAGCTGTGCAACGGTTTCAGCCGGACGGGCCTCCCGCTCGGCATGCAGATCATCGGCCGCCCGTTCGATGAAGCGACGGTGCTGAAGGTGGGCTACGCTTACGAGCAGGCGACGCCGTGGCGCACGCAGCGTCCGCAGCTGAATCCCGGCGCCGCGCAGCCGGCCGTCACGCCCAAAGGCAACGAGCCGGATGCTTCGAACGCAGACGCCGCGACCCGTGATCTCGCCTTGGGCATGGCGCAGCGCGCGGGCCTGAGGCTCAATGAACGCCAACAGGCGATCCTGCTCGAAGCGGCGCCGTACGCGCTGGCGATGGCGAACCGCATCCGCAAGGACCGCGGCCGCTTCGAGGAACCGGCGTTGGTGTTCCGCTTTCCCGACCAGAAGCAAGATCGAGAAACTGGTTGAACCGCCGATGAACGCCGATGAACGCAGATAAGAACAAACCCCAACAGCTTTAGCCACAGAGAGCACAGAGAACACAGAGAAATGAGAAACCCGAACCATATTCTGTCGTTGTCGTTCTCCGACTCTCTCTGTGAACTCTGTGTCCTCTGTGGCTTGCCGTTTTTGACTTTCATCCGCGTTTATCCGCGTTTATCTGCGGCTAATTGTCTTGGTTTTTGAGATGGGTTCTACACAACCGCTGTGGGAGGATCAGAAGGAGGGCCGCTGGTTCACCCGCATCGAGGTGACGACGATGCTCAACGGCGCGGTGCTCGCCCTGCCGCTGCACGTCGTGACGGGGAGGCGCGAGGGCCCCACGCTCGGCATCATCACCAACGTGCACGGCGACGAGTTTCTGCCGACCACCGCCATACGTCAGCTGTTGAGCGAGATGGATACCACCGGGATGAAGGGGCGGCTCGCAGTGATCTCGGTCGCCAATCCGCTCGCCACCGCCAATTTCGGGCGCCAGACGCCCGAGCAGCACGGCAGGACCGACCTGCACGAAGTGTTCCCCGGCAATCCGCGCGGCAACACCACGCAGATGATCGCCGCAGCGATCACCGAGCACGTGATCAGCCACGCCGACGCGTTCATCGACTTTCACTCGGGCGGCAGCGGCGGCCGGCTCCAGGCGCGCGTGGATTACAGCGCAAGGGCGGAGGAAGACGTCAAGCGACGGAGCTTTGCCCTTGCTCGCGCCTTCGGCATGCCGTTCGTGCATGAGAACGACCTCACCGGCACCGCCGCGCACTACGCCAACGGCCGCGGCATTCCCGCCTTCAACCCGGAGATGGGCGGTTCCTACCTCGGCCCGGAGAACACGGCGCTCTATGCGAAGCAGGCGATCGCCGGTCTCACCAACGTGATGACCGCGCTCGGCATGCTGGAGGGAACCGTCAAGCCGCCGCGGCAGCTCCACTTCGGGCTGAAATCGCGGCGCGAGATCCGGCCGAAAAACAGCGGCTACCTGGTTTCGCTCTATGAGCGGCCGGACGATCTCGGCAAGCTCGTCAAGGCCGGGGTCAAGCTCGGCGAGGTCGTGGACATCTACAGCTACCAGGTGCTGGAGGAGATGGCGGCGCCGTGCGACGGTTACCTCTTCTTCTCACGCTATTCGGGCGTGGTGGGCGCCGGCACGCAGGCGTTCGCACTGGCCGAGGCGGCGACCTCGGCTTGGCTGGAGTGAAAAGCTGACCGCCTCTCACCGCGGAGGACGCAGAGGACGCGGAGGAAAAACGAGGCCGAAAATTAGCCGCCAAGACGCCAAGGAATACACGAATGTAAAGCTGAACCACGAAGGACACAAAGGACACGAAGGAAAACAAGTCCGCTCACTACG
>JAHFRO010000062.1:0-6564 GCA_023266245.1 Betaproteobacteria bacterium
TCCGCGGCATCGTCGGTCGCACGCTGAGCGCCGGCATCGTCGAGACGATCGGACAGGCGATCGGCTCGGAGGCCCTTGCCCGCGGCCGGCCTGCGGTCGCCATCGGGCGCGACGGGCGCCATTCCGGGCCCGAGCTGTCCGCCGCGCTCGCCGGAGGACTGCGGAAAAGCGGCGTTGACGTGATTGACGTCGGGCAGGTCACCACCCCGATGCTCTACTTTGCCGCCCACCATCTCGACACGCTGTCTGGCGTGATGGTGACCGGCTCGCACAATCCGCCGGAGTACAACGGGCTGAAGGTGATGCTGGGGGGAGAAACGCTCTCGGGCGAGGCGATCCAGCAGCTGCGGGCGCGCATCGAGCAGGGAAAATTGGCGCTCGGCGCGGGCGGCTACCGCAGCGCCGACGTGCGCGAGCCGTATCTAGACCGGATCGCGGGCGACATCAAGCTGGCGCGGCCGATGAAGCTGGTGGTGGACTGCGGCAACGGCGTGGCGGGCGCCACCGCGCCCGAGCTCTACCGCCGGCTGGGCTGCGAGGTCACCGAGTTATTTTGCGAAGTGGACGGGAGCTTCCCCAACCACCATCCCGATCCGTCGCAGCCGAAGAACCTCGTCGACGTGCAGAATGCGCTCGCGGCGGGCGGGGGGGAGCTCGGGCTCGCATTCGACGGCGACGGCGACCGCCTCGGCGTGGTGACCCGCAGCGGGAAGATCATCTACCCCGACCGCCAGCTGATGCTGCTTGCCGCCGACGTGCTCAAGCGCCAGCCAGGTGCGCAGATCATCTTCGACGTGAAATCCACGCGAAACTTGTTCGCGTGGATTAGACAGCACGGTGGCGAGCCGCTGCTATGGAAGACGGGGCATTCCTTAATCAAGCAGAAGCTCATGGAAACGGGGGCACCGCTCGCGGGCGAGATGAGCGGGCATTTCTTCTTCAAGGAACGCTGGTACGGGTTCGACGACGCGCTTTATGCCGGGGCGCGGCTGCTCGAAATCCTCTCGCGCGAGCGCGATCCGAGCGCGGCGCTGGAGGCCCTGCCCGATGCGGTGAGCACGCCCGAGCTGCACTTGCGGCTCAAGGAGGGCGAGAACTACGCGCTGATCGAGGAACTCAAGAAAACCGCGCGCTTTGACGGCGCGCGCGAAGTGATCACGCTCGACGGGCTGCGCGTGGAATTCGCCGACGGCTTCGGGCTCGCCCGCCCGTCGAACACGACGCCGGTCGTGGTGCTGCGCTTCGAGGCCGACGACGAGGCCGCGCTCAAGCGCATCCAGGAGGATTTCCGCCGCGCGCTGCTCGCGGTAAAACCCGACGCCGTGCTGCCGTTCTGAACAATGCGTGGCGGCCGCAGCGTGCAAGCGAGGAAAACGCCGCGCTGCCAATCACAATCCCGCGAACACCCGATAGGCTGCGGCGGCAGCTACGCCGAATACGATGTGAGTAACCAGGGTGATCCAACCGCGCACTTCGGCAAACCAGGGAAAAATGGCGGTGAATCCGTACAAGTTGACAACGTAAAGCGCCATGCCGAACAGCGCGCCGATCAGCGCGGCAACGCCGGCGCCGGTGCGCACTGTCATCATCGCGACGATCACGCCGTATCCGATCGAAAGCCCGAAGTGTATGACGGTGGCGATCAGCATGACGCCGGCGCTAGAAGTAGCGGCGGGCGGCAACACGTCCCGTCCCAGCACGATGGCGGCGGTGAGGCGCGCATCCCTGAGGAGCAGAGTCCCAACCGGGGCCTCGGCAAACAGGAGCCACATGAGTAGCTGCGCCAGCGTGGCGAGGATGCCGGCGGCAATGCCTGCCCAGATTGCAGCAGGCCATTTAACCGCAGGATACATGTCAGTCGTGCGCGAAGCCGACCAGCCGGGCGTTGAGCAGCCGCGCGAGCCCCTTGCCGCCCTCGCGCATGACGAAGTCGTGATTCCATTTAAACAGCGGACGGGCAACCGGCGCCAGCAGGTTCATCCAGCGCTTGGTGGTGCGCACGCGCCATTCATACCGCACCACGGTCGCGCAGCCTTCGTCCGCAAAATACCAGCGCCCGATGCCCTCAAGCTCGCCGTTGGCAACCCCTTCAAGCGCAGCGAGCGGCTTGACGCGTACCACCCGGACGGTGAACGTCAGCGTGTAGGGCAGCAGTCCTTTCCAGGTGTAACGCTGCAGGCTGCCGACACCCAGTTCATCGCCAAGTTCGAGCTCGACAACGTCTTTCACGCCCCGCCACCAGCTTGGCCAGCGCGCGGGGCGACAAATGGCTTCGTACACCCGCTGCACGGGTGCGTCGATCCGCCAGATGGTAATCAGCCGGTACTCCGCCATCGGTGCCCGTCCTCGACTGAAGCAGTGGTGGATCGGCTAGGGATTGAACAGCTCATCCGCAAGCATGACGTTGATCTGCAAGCCGTCCATCACGACCGTTTCGATCACGTCATCGCTGACGTCGCGGCTCACGACCTTCACCGGCAGCAGGGTGCCGCTATCGAGCCAGAGTTCGTACCGGTGCACATTGCTCACGACGAAATCGCCCTTGCCCGCGACGGCGAGACGCACCGTCTTAATCCCGGCGACGAGCTCCTCGCCGAGAATTGTTGTCTCTCCATTGTGTTGCAACGTCTTGACGTTGTCGAGCAGCGCGCCGAGATCCGACTTGTCGACACGCTGCCCGGTGGGGCTCTGCACCAAGCGGTTTTCCGGGCTTAACTTCAGCGACAGAAGCCTGCCGCCAAAAGGCCAGAGCCGAACCTCTTTAGTCAGCGGGTTATAAATCAACACTGCTCCCTTGTGCGGCTGAACAAAATCCATTCTGACAAATCCCGGTTTCCGGTAGGAATAGCGGATGATGTCAGACTGGTTGCCGTAGGAAGATTTGAGCACCACCTGATACGAGTCTAGCGTGCGGTAACGCTCGATGGCAGCGCCAATGGGATCCATGCTGTCGGCTGCCAGTGCAGCCAGCACAAGCAATGCCGAGATCATTTTCTATGGAACGACTTCAAGAACCCCTTCCATGCCTCTTTCGCGGTGGCTGGCGAAGAACAGCAGTTTGTTGCTGCAGTAAAGCGGATACTTGCCGACCGCCGTGGCGGTGAACGCGATCTTCTTGATCTCTGTGGCGAGTTCTTCGTCCACCGCGATGCCCGCCTCCGGCGCCTTGATGACCAGATTGTGCGGCACAATGCCCGCTTCACGGCTCGCCGAAAGCTCCACCGGCACGTTCACTTTCACGATGATGTGATAGGGTTTGAAAAAATAGCCGCCGCCGACAATGCGGACGCGCTGCACCCCGTCCTGGTCAATGTTCGCGACATAAGTTTCCTTCTGCTTTTGCGCGTAGGTGACCGCCGAGCCCGACACGGACAAGCAAAGGCAGCAGACCAGCAACAGGACCGATCGTCTCATGTTTGTCTCCCCCGGCTTTTCGGCCTCCGCGCAGGCCGATTTCCTATACCTCAGCGCCTGGCGGGATTGAGCGTGCCGCGGTTATAGTCCTTATCGCCCGGCATCACACAGCGACCGATGCCGAACAGCCGTCCCTGCGCTCCCGGCGGACAACCCTGATTTTCGGGATATTGTTCAGCGACTTTCCGCGCCTCGGCAGCTTTTTGCTGATTCACGTACTCCCAGCGGCCGTTGGGATAGAGCAACACCTTGTCCCCGTTCACGGTGGTTGCTTCAATCGTCTGCGCGACCGCCGGCGACGCGACGAGCAGCAGCATGCCGGCGGCAAACATCAACAAGAACTGGTTTCCACCGTTCACTGTTCACCGTTCACCGTTCACCGGCCTCACAACCGCTGCTCCACCCAGCCGCGCACTGAGGCCAGCGCCGCAGGCAGCTTGGCGGCATCAGTACCTCCCGCCTGGGCCATGTCCGGCCTGCCGCCGCCCTTGCCGCCGACCTGCTGCGCGACGTAATTGACCAGCTCGCCGGCCTTGATCTTGGCAGTAAGATCCGGGGTGACGCCGGCGATCAGCGCCACCTTGCCGCCGTCGATCGCTGCGAGCACGATGGCAGCCGATTTCAGCTTGTCCTTGAGCTTGTCCAACGTCTCGCGCAGCGCCTTCGCATCGGCCCCGTCGAGCGTGGCGGCAAGCACCTTCACGCCTTTCACCTCGACCGCCTGGTCGGCCAGCTCGTCGCCCTGCGAGGCCGCGAGCTTGGACTTGAGCCGGCCGAGCTCCTTCTCGAGTGCCTTCTTCTCCTCGCGCTCCGATTTCAGCTTCTCCTTCAGCGCGTCGCCGCTCGCCTGATAAAAGCCTTCGACGAAATGCCGTTCCTTCTCCATCTCCTGCACCCAGGCGAGCGCGCCTTCCGCAGTCGTCGCCTCGATGCGGCGCACGCCGGCGGCGATGCCGCCCTCCGAGATCACCTTGAAGAAGCCGATGTCGCCGGTGCGCTTGACGTGGGTGCCGCCGCACAGCTCGCGCGAGGAGCCGATGTCGAGCACGCGCACCTCGTCGCCGTACTTGTCGCCGAAGAAGGCGAGCGCGCCGGCCTTGACCGCCTCGTCGTGCCTCATGATGCGCGCCGAGGTCGCGGAGTTTGCGAGGATCTCGGCGTTGACGATCGCCTCGACGCGGCGAATCTGCTCCTCGGTCATCGGCTCGTTGTGCGAGAAGTCGAAACGCGTCTTCTCGGCGTCCACCAGCGAGCCCTTCTGCTGCACGTGCGGCCCCAGCGCCTCGCGCAGCGCCTTGTGCATGAGGTGCGTCGCCGAGTGGTTGCGCATGGTGCGGGCGCGGCGCACGGCGTCAACCTTCGCCGCAACCTTGTCGCCGACCGCAAGCGAGCCGGTATCCAGCTTGCCGTGGTGGCCGAACACGTCGGCCTGGATCCTCTGCGTGTCGGCAACGGCAAAGGTGCCCCCCGATCCCACCAGCTCGCCGACATCGCCGACCTGGCCGCCGGACTCGGCGTAGAACGGCGTGCGGTCGAGCACGACGATGGCCGAATCGCCGGCGGACACCGATCGAACCGACGTGCCCTCCTTGTAGATCGCGACCACCTTGGCGTCCTCGACGGCCAGCGTCTCATAGCCCTTGAACTCGGTTTTCGCGCCCCGGTACTCGACCGCGGCGCCCATCTGGAATTTCGACGCGGCGCGCGCCCGCTCGCGCTGGCGCTCCATCGCGGCCTCGAATCCCGCGTAGTCCACGCGCACGCCGCGCTCGCGCGCGATGTCGGCGGTGAGGTCCACCGGAAAGCCGAAGGTGTCGTAGAGCTGGAACACGGTCTCCCCGTCGAGCATCCGGTCCTCGCGGGTGAGCGCGCCTTCCAGCACCTTCATCCCGTTTTCGAGCGTCTCGGCAAAGCGCTCTTCTTCCTGTTTCAGAACCTGCGTGACGCGCTCCCTCGCCTTCGGCAGCTCCGGATAGGCCCTACCCATGGTGCGCGCGAGGTCGTTCACGATGCGGTGGAAGAACGGCTGGGTCTGCCCCAGCTTGTAGCCGTGGCGGATCGCGCGGCGGACGACGCGCCGGAGTACGTAGCCGCGCCCTTCGTTGCTCGGGATGACGCCGTCCACGATGAGGAAGGAAGTGGCGCGGATGTGATCGGCGATCACCTTGAGCGAGTTGCTCGAAAGGTCCCTGGCGCCGGTCTCCCGTGCGGCGGCCTTGATCAGGTCCTGGAAGAGGTCGATCTCGTAGTTCGAGTGCACGCCCTGCAGCACCGCGGCGATGCGTTCCAGCCCCATGCCGGTATCCACCGACGGCTGGGGCAGGGGATTCAGCACGCCCTTGTCGTCGCGGTTGAACTGCATGAACACCAGATTCCAGATTTCGACGTAGCGGTCGTTGTCGGCGTCCTTCGAGCCGGGCGGTCCGCCCGCGATGCCCGGACCGTGGTCCCAGAAGATTTCGGTGCACGGCCCGCACGGGCCGGTGTCCGCCATCTGCCAGAAGTTGTCGCTCTGAAACTTGGGCGCCCCGGGCTTGTCGCCGACGCGCACACAGCGCTGCTTCGGAACTCCGATGTCCCTGGTCCAGACCTCGTAGGCCTCATCGTCCTCGTGATAGACCGTGGTCCACATCCGCTCGGGCGGCAGCTTGTAGACCTTGGTCAACAGCTCCCAGGCAAACTTGATCGCGTCGCGCTTGAAGTAGTCGCCGAAGCTGAAGTTGCCCAGCATCTCGAAGAAGGTGTGGTGGCTCGCGGTGTAGCCGACGTTCTCCAGGTCGTTGTGCTTGCCGCCGGCGCGCACGCAACGCTGCGCGGTGGTGGCACGCACGTACGGCCGCTTGTCGTGGCCGAGGAACACGTCCTTGAACTGCACCATGCCGGAGTTGGTGAAAAGCAGCGTGGGGTCGTTCTCCGGCACCAGCGGGCTCGAGGCCACGATGGTATGGCCTTTGCCGGCGAAGAACTCCAGAAATTTGCTGCGGATGTCGCTGCTTTTCATCGGACTGCCCCTGCCAAGACCCGCAACATTACCGCAATCGTTCCGTTTCTTCCACACGCAGTCCCATAGATTGTCCGCCCACGATCACGGCGCTTTTCACGGTTCCTTTCAGCACGACCGTGTCGTTGGCCGCGGGCAGATTGCCGCCG
>JAHFRO010000062.1:6664-13142 GCA_023266245.1 Betaproteobacteria bacterium
TTACCGCAATCGTTCCGTTTCTTCCACACGCAGTCCCATAGATTGTCCGCCCACGATCACGGCGCTTTTCACGGTTCCTTTCAGCACGACCGTGTCGTTGGCCGCGGGCAGATTGCCGCCGGTGACGACTGTGATCTGGCCGGTCTCATCCTGCAGCGTGAACGCCTTAAGGCCCAACAGCTTCACGACGTCCTTCACCCGGCCTTTGAGTTTGACCTCCTTGCCCTCGAAGTTGGCGGGCGCGGCAAGGATGTCCTTCACCGGCGTATAGCCGAACGGCAGATAGTCGCAGCCAGCGAGCACCAGCCCTGCGGCCAACGCCAGCACAACGGTGAACAGTCTGGTGGTCATTTCTGCCTTCACTGTTTGTCCACCCTTAGGGCCTCTAACACCATGAAACACGCGATGCGCTGGCACGATTTTGGCTCAGGGCGCGAAGTAAGGCCCGCCGCTTAGCTCGCACTAAGCAAGGGACTTGCGACAAAGCCATGGGCCAAAATTCGCGCCAGCCCTTAAGGGTTGCGGCCACAATCGGCGCTGGCTTTGTCGCTCGGCTTGCCAATATAGCGAATATTGCCTGCACCTCGCTTCGCGCCATCACCAATTCTGGCTCGCAACGCACGTGCGTTTCATGGTGTTAGAGGCCCTTAATCACCTTGAAAATCACGTCGAGATCGAAGCCGCGCCCTTGCAGGAAGCGCACCTGGCGCGCGCGCTCGGCTGCCGATTGCGGCTGCCTGCCGAATTTCCTGCGCCACACCGCCCGCGCCGCTTCCAGCTCGCCCGCCCTGAGTTCCGGGAGTGCCGCCGCGATTGTTTCTTCGGAGATTCCCTTGTCGAGCAGCTCGCGCTCGATGCGCCGTGCGCCGAAGCGCGCGCGGCGCGTGTGTGCCACCTGCTCCACCACGCGGCGCTCGGAGAGCCAGCCGCGGCGCTCGAGCTCGTCGAGCACGCGCTCCAGCTCGGCGGGCTCCTCGGCGTGGGCAGCGAGCTTGCGCGCTAGCTCCTGCCGCGCATGCTCGCGCCGCGCGAGCAGCCTCAGCGCCCGCGCGCGCAGGCTAGTGGGCGGCCTTTCGCGCTTCCGCTTTGGGTTCTGCGGCACCGACGCCTACCGCGGCGCGGATCTTGGCCTCGATCTCCCGTGCGATCTCGGGATGATCCTTGAGGTAGTCGCGCGCGTTGTCCTTGCCCTGCCCGATGCGCTCCTTGCCGTAGGTGTACCAGGCCCCGGACTTCTCGACGATGCGGTGCAGGACCCCGAGCTCGATGATTTCGCCTTCGCGCGAGATGCCCTCGCCGTAGAGAATGTCGAAATCGGCCGCACGGAACGGCGGCGCCACCTTGTTCTTGACCACCTTGGCGCGAGTCTCGGAGCCGATCACCTCCTCGCCTTTCTTGATCGAGCCGATGCGCCGGATGTCGATGCGCACCGAAGCGTAGAACTTGAGCGCGTTGCCGCCGGTGGTGGTCTCGGGATTGCCGAACAGTACGCCGATCTTCATCCGGATCTGGTTGATGAAAATCACCAGCGTGTTGGAACGCTTGATGTTGGCGGTGAGCTTGCGCAGCGCCTGCGACATGAGCCGCGCCTGCAGGCCCATCTGCGGCTCGCCCATCTCGCCCTCGATCTCGGCTTTCGGCACCAGCGCCGCGACCGAGTCGATCACCACCACATCCACCGAGCTCGAGCGCACCAGCATGTCGGCGATCTCCAGCGCCTGCTCGCCGTTGTCGGGCTGCGAGATCAGCAGCTGGTCGACGTCAACCCCGAGCTTCCCCGCGTACGGCGGGTCGAGCGCGTGCTCGGCGTCGATGAATGCGGCGGTGCCGCCCAGCTTCTGCATCTGCGCGATCACCGACAGCGCCAGCGTTGTTTTTCCGGAGGATTCCGTGCCGTAGATCTCGACCACGCGGCCGCGCGGCAGCCCGCCGATGCCGAGCGCAATATCGAGCCCGAGCGAACCGGTGGATACGACCTGGATGTCCCGGGAGATCTCGGATTCGCCCAGGCGCATGATCGAGCCCTTGCCGAACTGCTTTTCGATCTGGGACAGCGCCACAGCGAGTGCCTTGGCCTTGTTTTCTTCCATGAGCGGATTCCTTGTCGTTTGTCATCGCATATTTTAAACCAGTTGCGCCGCGCGGCACGCACTTTACCGTATCGTAAGCCTTAAACGCGCGGCGCGAAATTTCAGTTGACGATGCGCCGGAAATGACCTCGATCCATCGGTATGCAAAGCGCGTTAAGGCCCTTACCATATTGGGCTTTCGCGGACGGACGCAGGGAGCAAGCTATGGCCAAGATCGCATTCATCGGGCTGGGCGTGATGGGTTATCCGATGGCGGGTCACCTCAAGAACAAGGGCAAACACGACGTTACGGTCTACAACCGGACCGCCGGCAAGGCCGCCCAATGGGCCAAGGAGTACGGCGGCAGGAGCGCGGCCACCCCGCGCGAAGCGGCCAGGGAAGCCGACTTCGTGTTTGCCTGCGTCGGCAACGACGACGACGTGCGCTCGATCGCCTACGGCGAGAGCGGCGCATTTGCCGGCATGAAGCAGGGCGCGGTCTTTGTCGATCACACCACCGCTTCCGCCAGTCTCGCCCGCGAGCTCGACGCGAAGGCACGGGCCCTGGGGCTGGGATTTCTCGATGCGCCGGTCTCCGGCGGGCAGACCGGCGCGCAGAACGGCCAGCTCGGCATCATGGTCGGGGGCGACCCCGCCACCTTCGAGCGCGCCAAACCCGTGTTCGATCTCTACGCCAAAAGCTGCGTGCTGATCGGCCCGGCCGGCGCCGGGCAGCTCACCAAGATGGTCAATCAGATCTGCGTGGCGGGCGTGCTGCAGGGGCTGGCGGAGGCGCTCAACTTCGGCCTGCGCGCCGGGCTCGACATGGAAAAGGCGATGTCCGTCGTCAGCAAGGGCGCCGCGCAGTCGTGGCTGCTCGAAAACCGCTGGAAGAGCATGTGCGACGGCAGGTTCGCCAGCTTCGGCTTCGCGGTGGACTGGATGCGCAAGGACCTCGGCATCTGCCTCGCGGAGGCGAGGGTGAACGGCGCGCGGTTGCCGCTGACCGCGCTGGTGGACCAGTTCTACGCGCAGGTGCAGGCGCGCGGCGGCGGCCGCTGGGACACTTCCAGCCTGATGGGTCTGCTCGCCAAGGACTAAATGCGGGGCTAGGGGCTAGTAACTTCAAAACGCGAGTCCCGAGTACCGAGCCCCGAGTCCCGCCTTTACTTCATCCCTCATCCCCCCGCCCTCATCCCTTACTCTCACGCTTCTAGTGCACCAGCAGCGCCAGTATTCCCTTCAGCGCGTGTTCCACCGACTGGCGGCGTACCGCCTCGCGGTCGCCCGCAAAATGCCGTGTCTCGCAGCGCGTCGCGCCATCCTGGGTGCTCCACGCAAAGCACACCATGCCGACCGGCTTGTCCGGCGTTCCCCCGGTGGGTCCGGCCACCCCGCTCACCGCCACCGCGACCTGTGCGTGGCTGCGGGCGAGCGTTCCCGTCGCCATCTCGCGCACGGTCTGCTCGGAGACCGCACCGTGTTTGCCGAGCGTATCCTCCTTCACCCCCAGCATCTCGCGCTTGGAGATGTAGGTGTAGGTGACGAAGCCGCGCTCGAACCAGTCGGAGCTGCCCGGCACCATGGTGATCGCCTCGGCGACCCAGCCGCCGGTGCACGATTCGGCCGTGGCGAGCATCAGCCCACGCGCCTTGAGCGCGCCGCCCACCGTTTCAGCCAGGCGATACAGTTCGAGGTCGGCCATCCGTCACTCCAGCAGGGTCTTGCACACAGCAAGCACCATCAAGGTATAAAACGCAGCGACCAGATCGTCGAGCATCACGCCGAAACCGCTCTTGAACGTGCGGTCGTAGTAACGGATCGGCGGCGGCTTGAGGATATCAAACAGGCGGAACAGCAGGAACGCCGCCGCCTGCCAATAAAGCGTCGCGGGGACGAAAAACAATACCAGCAGGAACGCCACCACCTCGTCCCACACCATGCCGCCGTGGTCGGTAACGCCGATCGCCCGTCCGGTCACGCCGCACGCCCACACCCCGAGCCCGAACAGCGCCGCCACCAGGAGCAGGAACGCCGGTGCTTCGAGCCGCGGCGCGGCGAGCCAGTACAGCGGCAGCGCGAGCAGTGTGCCGCAGGTCCCCGGCGCGACCGGCGCGAGCCCCGTGCCGAAGCCGAACGCGATGAAGTGCGCGGGATGGCGCAGCACGAAGCGCCACGAGGGACGGAGTACGAGTTCAGGCAAAGTGGTCAAATCCCGCGCTTCGTACGTTCATCGGCCTGCCGTCAGCTCCGACGACGGTTACCAGGGCACTCGTGCGCTTACGCCGGACGATTTTGCCGATGCGGGTGAGTTTCAGCCTGAGCCGCCGCGCCAGCCGCGCGATTGCTTCGCGCCGCGCCCGGCTGGCGGTGAAGGCGAGTTCGTAATCATCCCCTCCGGCAAGCAGCGCCGCCTGCGCGGAGGGACGGCCGAGATGCCGTTTCATGATCGCAGAACACGGGACGCGCTCGAACTCGACCACTGCCGCCACACGCGAGCGCTCGCAGATGTGCCCGAGGTCGGCAACGAGACCGTCGGAGATGTCGACTGCACTGCGCGCAATGCCGCGTAACGCCGCTCCGAGCCCGATGCGCGGCGCCGGTGTATGCAGTCTCTTTTCGAGCCGCGCCTGCTCGCCGCGCTTGAGCGCCAACCGCCCGCGCGCGGCGGTGAGGCTTAAGGCCGCATCGCCGAGCGTGCCGGAAACCCAGATGTCGTCGCCAACCCGGGCGCCGTCGCGCGTGAGCGCCTGTCCCGCCGGCACCGCTCCCACGATCTGCACGCAGATCGCGAGCGGCCCGCGCGTGGTGTCGCCGCCGACGAGATCCACCCGGTGGCGCCGCGCCAGCCGCATGAAGCCGCGCGAGAAGGCGGCAAGCCAGCGCGCATCGGCCCGCGGCAGGGCGAGCGCAAGCGTCGCCCAGCGCGGCGTCGCTCCCATCGCCGCCATGTCGGAAAGATTGACCGCGAGCGCCTTGTGGCCGAGCTGTTCCGGATCGGCGTCAGCGCGGAAATGCCGTCCGGCGACCAGCATGTCGGTGGTGAGCACCAGCTCCCTGCCGCGCCGCGCACGCACGATCGCCGCATCGTCGCCCACGCCCAGCACGGCGCTGCGCGCAGGGTGCGTGAAGAAGCGCCTGATCAGCTCAAACTCGGAGAGCGGCATGAGGCGGGTGACGAGTGATGGGTGATAGGTGACGATTGGTTAGTGCCGCGTAGCGGGAAGATTGGAGGGTCATCCCTCATCCTTCACCCCTCATCCCTTGTTTTGCCCCTGCTTCGCCTGGTCCTCGAGCCATTTCTTCTTTATCGCGCGCGGAAAGTAGAAATCGACCGCGGCGAAAACAAAGAAAAAGATCGCCAGCATGCGCGCCGTGTCCGGCGGCAGGAAGGAAACGCCCTCGATCACCACGTAGAGCCCGAGAAAGGCGTTGATGATGCCCGCCAGGTAGAACAGGATGATCCGTTTTCTCAGCCGCTCGTCCATTCGAGTCACAAGTCACAAGTCACGAGTCACGCATTTCCAGCGCGCGCAGCTGCGCGGCGAGCTTGTCGAGCACTGCGTTTACGAACTGGTGGCCGTCGGTGCCGCCGTAACTCTTCGCCAGCTCCACCGCCTCGTTGATCACCACGCGGTACGGCACCTCCGGCCGGTACATCAGCTCGTATCCGGCGAGCAGCAGTATGCCGCGCTCGACCGGGCTCAACTGCTCGTACTTGCGGTCGAGATGGGGCGTGAGCTCGCGCTCGAGCAGCGCCGCCGCCGCCACCGCGCCCTCCAGCAGCGTCCTGAAATACTCGACATCGATCTTGTCGAAGCCTTTGGCCTCGCCGAGCTGGCGGGCAATGGTCGCCGGATCGGTTTTGGCGAGCTGCCACTGGTAGAGTCCCTGCAAAGCGAACTCGCGCGAGCGCCGGCGGTTAGTCTTCATCGAGCTTACGGATCAAATTCGCCATCGCGATCGCAACCTGCGCGCAGTCGGCGCCTTTCTGTGACATGCGCGCGAGCGCCTGATCGTCATCGTCGGTAGTCAGTATGCCGTTGGCGATCGGTACGCCGGAATCGAGGGTGATTGCGGTGATGCCGCTTGCCGATTCGTTGGCGACGACCTCGAAATGGTGTGTTTCCCCGCGTATCACAGCGCCCAAAGCGATCAGCGCGTCGTACTTGCCGGAATTCGCCATCTTCTGCAGCGCGAGCGGCGCCTCCAGCGCGCCCGGCACGGTGACGATGCGGATGTCGGAAGCGCGCACGCCGTGCTTGGTGAGCGCCGCGGTGCAGCTGGAAAGCAGCCCCTCGCTCACTTCCTGGTTGAAGCGGCTCATCACGATGCCGATGCGCAAGCCGGACCCATTCAGGTCCGGCTTAAGTTCCTCGATCTCATCCTTGTGCGCCATTGCTTCTAAC
>JAHFRO010000003.1 GCA_023266245.1 Betaproteobacteria bacterium
TGTACAGATTTCCTCCCCTCTTGCGCCCCGGTGCGTCAGCGCATCAGAGCAAGGCTTCGTCTTTTTCGGCGGGCTCCTCGAGCACGCTGCGCCCGCGCAGCCCCTGGATCGCGCGGTAGATCTGGAAGAACATGGTGAGCGCCATGAAGGCGAAGCTTACCAGCAGCACCGCGAGGAACGGCCACATCGGGAACGCGAGGCTCTCGGTTCGGCTCCCGTACTTCAGGCTGTCCTCGACTTCGGGAATGCCCCACCACACTACGGCGATGAGGAACACGAAGGAGAACAGCAGCGCAATGAGCTTGACGACCTCGGCGGCGCGGCGCGCTCCGAACGCAGCCAGCACCTCGGGCACCAAGGTAACGGTAAGATGCGCATCGCGCCGCTGCGAGACGCCGAAGTATAGGTAGACGCCGCTCAGGATGAAGAAGGTGACGGCGTCCTGCTGCCACTCGAAGGAGAAGCCGAGTATGTAACGGCGAAAGATTTCAACAATCGCCAGCAGCGTGCAGCCAAGCAGCAGGAGCGCGGCGGCGTGCGCCAGGACCCGTTCCTGGAACGCACGCCAGGCGGCGTAGGCTTTTTCCACCTACCTAATGACGATCTTCGACGCGTGCTTCGCGCAGTCGATCTTCTCGATCCACGAGGAGCCGACCGGATGCTGCCGCGAAAGGTCGCGCCCTTCCTTGATAAAGGTGTCGACCCATGGGCTCGCTTCCGGCGGCATCTTGCTCTTGACGAACCGGGTCGTCGCGTCGCCCACCGCGCCGGTCAGGGCGCTCACTTCCTGCGGCGTCATCCAGTACACGCCCGGCTTGGACGGGTCCTTGGTGCCGTACTTTTCATATGTCAGCTTGTCGTTGCACCAGTTGAGCTCCTTCTGCACCTGGATGGTCTCGTGGATTACCTTCTCCAGCGCGGTTTGGGTCGCGGGGGTGAGGCGGTCCCACCAGCGCCGGCTCGCGCTCACCATGTAGTAGTCGCCCGTAAATGCGCCCGCGCCGCCGGTGGTGTAGAAGGGCGCCTGCTCCTTCACCACGAAAAAGCCGCCGAGGCTCGTCATCAGCCCGTCGATGACGCCCGATTCCAGCGCCGTCGGCACCTCGCCGAAGGCCATCACCACCGGGTTCGCCTTCCAGGCCTCGAGCGAGGGGTTCTCCACCGGGCCCATGCTGCGGATCTTGCGCCCGACGAAGTCGGCGGGCTTGATGTAGCGCTTCTTGCCGCCCACGCCCATGCCGAAGCTCATGTGGCCGATGCCGAACACCTTGATCGCCTGGTTCTTCGCCAGGCGCTCGACCAGCATCTGGTAAGTCTTGGTCTTCTCCAGATTTTCGACTGCGCCGACGGTGGTCAGCACGCCCGGGCCGACGATCGTCATCATCCAGGCGTCCACCGGCGCCGCCTTGCCCATCTGCATCCAGGTCATCTCCAGGTTGCCCTGGCGCATGGCCTCGAAGGCCTCGGGAATGGTGTAGAGCGCGCCGGCGTAGTACAGGCGCGCCTCGCTGCCGGGGATGACCTGGGGCAGGCGCTCGGCGAAGTACTTCAACGCCATGCCGGCCGGGTGCGGCGGCGGCGTGAAATCGGCGGCGAAGCGCAGCACGACGGGCTTGGGCTTGTCCTGCGCGTAAGCGGGTTGCGGGGCGCCCAGGGTAGCGGAAAAGGCAGCCACGCAAATCGCGGCAGCGGCGCTCACGCCGAATCGATGCATCTGGTTACGGTCCATTGCCTCCTCCTTCCATAGCGTTTTTGGATCGGGCCGGTTTGGACAGACCCGACATTATGTAAGCAGAATTTACCTGGTAACCGTATATTAACGGCCAGTCATCGTCAAGCGCACGGAAGGTACGGCACCCACCCAGGGCGCAGCGCTGGTTCGCGGCGTGACGCCTGGAACGCGCAGGCCACTCCGATGCCGGGCGCCCATACCAGCTCTTCATCGCAGTAGATCAACGGCACCCGCACTCGCTGCCACGGCGGAACACGCGCTTCCTGCAGCAGGTTCTTGAGGCTGCGGCGCGGGCGGTGACAATCCGGCTGCATGCGTTCCCCGCCACGCCGTACACGGATCGTTACAGGGCGGCCGTGCAGGCGAGCAAGGCTGATGCCCGTGCCGCGGCATTTTCTCAGCACCAACGTGCCGCTGAGTTCCGGCAAACGCAGTCTGCTTTCGCCTTGCCACACCCGGCAAAAGCTGCGCGGCGGCACCGTCGCCTTGGCCACGACGCGTAGTTCGTCGGCGTAGCGACGCAATTCATGTTCGCCGAGGTCGATGCTGGTGCGGGCCGCACGCGGCATCTGCAGCTGGCGCACGCACTCGTCTAGCCGCGCCGCGTTGGGCATGATTACACCATGCAGCGCGAGAAAATGTCTGAGCGTGTTTTTCGCGCGCGGTGCTGAAAGCTTGCGCAAGCCGGCGACCCTGAGCCCGCTTGCAGTCATTTGCGCATCGGCTGCCGCCAGCTCATCGAGCAGCTGCGCGGCCTCGGCGAAATTGCGGCTCGCGCGCAACAAGGTCTTGCGGTACGCCGGATAGCGCTGCGCCATGACCGGTAACACCCGATGCCGCAGGAAATTGCGATCGAATCCGATATCGGCATTGCTGTCGTCCTCAATCCACTTGAGTTTGCGGCGACGTGCATAGGCTTCGATCTCGCTGCGCGGCACTTCAAGCAGCGGACGCAGAATCGAAGGATGAAGGATGAAGGATGAAGGATGAATAGAACTGCGAAGCGGTTTTCCTTCCGCCTTCCGCCTTCCGCCTTCATCCTTCCGTACTACCGGCATCGCACTCAATCCCTTGACGCCGGCGCCGCGCAGCAACTGCAGCATAATCGTTTCCGCCTGATCGTCGAGATTGTGGGCAAGCGCGATAAAATCGGCAGGCAGCGCCGCGAATGCGCGGTAGCGGGCGGCGCGCGCTGCCGCTTCGAAGCTCGCGCCGCGCGGCACCGTAACTCGCACGACTGAAAGCGGGATGCGGTGCTGCTTGCAAAATGCGCGGCAAAACGCCGCCCAGCGGCCGGCAGCAGGATTGATTTGATGATTGACGTGCAGCGCGGCCAGCTCAAAACCGAGTTTTTTCGCCAAGCGCCGCAGCAGGTCGAGCAGAACCACCGAATCGACGCCGCCGCTCAAGCCCGCGACCAGCCGGTCGCCGCGCCGTACATGCCGCTGCAGGACTGCAATAACGTGAGCGAGCAGCGCGTTACTTTGCGGCGACTTCCTTGAACTTGCCATAACCCATCAGCCTCTTGAACCGCGCTTCGAGCAATTCCTCAATCGACTGGTGCTGCAGCTGGCGCCACGTATCCTGTAATGCTTTTTTCAGGTTCTGCATCATCGCATCGTGATCGCGATGGGCGCCGCCCAGCGGCTCAATGACGATCTTGTCGATCAGGCCGAGAGTCTTGAGACGGGTCGCGGTGATGCCGAGCGTTTCCGCGGCTTCAGCCGCATGCTCGGGGCTCTTCCATAAAATCGAGGCGCAACCCTCGGGCGAGATCACCGAGTAGGTCGCGTACTGCAACATGAGAAGCGTGTCCCCCACCGCGATAGCCAGGGCGCCGCCCGAGCCCCCCTCGCCGATTACCGTGCAGATAATCGGCACGCGCAACTCGGCCATCACATACAGATTACGGCCGATTGCTTCCGACTGACCGCGCTCTTCGGCGCCGACGCCGGGATAAGCTCCGGGCGTGTCGATGATGGTGAATACCGGCACGCCGAATTTTTCGGCGAGCTTCATCAGTCGCAGCGCTTTGCGGTAGCCCTCCGGTTTCGGCATGCCGAAATTGCGGTAAATCTTGTCCTTGGTATCGCGCCCCTTCTGATGCCCGATCACCATCACGGACTGGTCATTGAAGCGCGCCAGCCCGCCGACGATCGCCGGATCGTCGGCGAAGGCGCGGTCGCCGTGCAGCTCCTCGAAGCCGGTGAAAAGATTCTGCACGTAATCGAGCGTATATGGCCGCTGCGGGTGGCGCGCGACCTGCGCGATCTGCCACGCCGAGAGCCTGCCGTAGATTTCCTTGGTCAGCGCGTGGCTCTTTTTCTGCAGCTGCGCGATCTCTTCCGAAATGTCGAGCGCCGAATCGTCCTGCACGTAGCGCAGCTCGTCGATCTTGGCCTCGAGCTCCGCGATCGGCTGCTCGAATTCGAGAAAGGTTGTCTTCATTTACCCGGCCCATGGATTCGTGCGGCTTATGATACAGCAGATTGCGGCAATGCCTCCCTACCACGCCGCTGCGAGTGGCGCCTGACAAGCATGTGTTAACCGCGGGCAGGAGTGTACGCGGCGCGTTCAGAACAGATGCACCGCCGTCGGAGCGAAAAACCCGATCATGCAAAAGACAGCGCCAATCACGCCGAGTCCCGCGGCAATGCCGGTGATGATTGCCGCCGAGGCGAGCACGATCGCGATCTGCAACGCGGCCGACGCGAGCTCGAAATGGTGGTAAGCAGCAAGCGCGAGGTCGCGCAATTTCTCGGCTTCC
>JAHFRO010000063.1:0-6349 GCA_023266245.1 Betaproteobacteria bacterium
CGCGAATGATGGCGCGACCCTTGTCGCCCTGCTTTTGCGTGCCCTTCTCGATCGCCTCGATGTGGCTGAACATCTCGTGCTCGAAGCGGAACAGGAACAGCCGCGCCCGCGCGCGCATCACCGGATCGGCCGGCATGAGCTGCGGGTGCGGGAAACGGTCGTCTATGTACTCGTTGATGATGTTCGACTCGTAGAGGATGAGGTCGCGTTCGACCAGCACCGGTACCTGGTTGTAGGGGTTCATCACCGCCAGGTCCTCCGGCTTGTTGTAGAGGTCCACGTCCACGATCTGGAAATCCATGCCCTTCTCGTAGAGCACGATGCGGCAGCGCTGGCTGAACGGGCAGGTGGTGCCCGAATACAAGGTCATCATAAAGAAGCGGTCAGTGGTCGGCTGGTAGCTGTCAGCTGATAGCTGCCAGCTGAATCAGTGCACGTCTTTCCAGTACTCTTTCTTAAGCAGGTAGGCGAGCACCCACATCACGCCGAGGAATATCAGGACGTAGATCCCGAGCTCGATGCGGGAGCGCTTCGCCGGTTCGCCCATGTAAACCAGGAAATTGACGAGGTCGGCGACCAGCTTGTCGTACTCGAGCGGAGTCATCGTGCCGGGCTTCTCCAGCGCGAGCTTCTGCGCCTTTTCCTTCCTGCCGCCCGGCAGCGCGCGCTCCTCGGTCTTCAGCACCTGCTCGCCCTGCAGTTGCCACAGCACGTGCGGCATGCCGACTTCCCGGTACACCGTGTTGTTCCAGCCCGTGTGACGGGTGGGATCGCGATAGAAGCCGCGCAGATAGGTATAGAGCCAGTCGGCGCCGCTCCCTGCAGGGGAAGCGCGCGCGCGCGCGATCACGGACAGGTCCGGCGGCGGGGTGCCGAACCATTCCTTGGCGTCTTTCGCGTCCATCGCGATCTTCATGAGGTCGCCGACTTTGGCGCCGGTGAAGATCAGGTTGTCTCTGATCTGCTGGGTCGTGAGACCCAGCTCTTCGAGCCGGTTGTAGCGCATGTATCCCGCGCCGTGGCAATTGAGGCAGTAGTTCACGAACACCTGCGCGCCTCGCTGCAGCGAAATCAGGTCGTGCTCATTGATCGGCGCGCGATCGAGCGTAACGTCCTCGCCCGCGGCAATGGCGAGCGCCGGCGCGGCGAGCAGGGCGACGAGCAGCTTCCTGAAGTGGGTCATGTCAGTGCGCTCCTTGCCACGTCACCCGTGCCGGCTCGGGCCTGGTCTTGTCCATCCGCGTATACCAGGGCATCAGCAGGAAGAACACGAAATAGATCAACGTGCAGACCTGCGCCATGAGGGTTCGCCCCTCCGTCACGGTCTGGGTCCCGAGATAGCCGAGGATGAAGAAGGCGACGACGAACAGCGCGAGTGCGCCCTTCACGAGCCACCCCTTGTAGCGGATGGACCTCACCGGGCTTTGATCGAGCCACGGCAGTCCGAAGAAGATCAGCACCGCAGCCCCCATCAACACCACGCCCCACACTTTGGGATCGAGGGTAAAGAAGCCGACCAGGAGCAGCGCCGCGATCACCACCACGGCGATCCGCACCGCATTGATCTTCACGGCCGCGATCACCATGGCTGAATACGCGATCAGCCCTGCCGCGAGCACCCACATGAAGTTTTCGGTGGTGGCGCGCAGGATCGAGTAGTACGGCGTGAAGTACCACACCGGCGCGATGTGCGGCGGCGTCTTGAGGGGATCCGCCGGAATGTAGTTGTTGTACTCGAGGAAGTAGCCGCCGAACTCCGGCATGAAGAACATGATGACGCAGAAGACGATCAGGAACACCACGGCGCCGAGCGTGTCCTTGACCGTGTAATAGGGATGGAACGGGATGCCGTCCACCGGGTGGCCGGTCTTCGGGTCGAGGTTCTTCTTGATCTCGACGCCGTCCGGATTGTTTGAACCCACCTCGTGCAGCGCCATGATGTGCGCCGCGACCAGCCCCAGCAGGACGAGCGGTATCGCGATCACGTGGAAAGAGAAGAAGCGGTTAAGCGTCGCGTCCGACACCACGTAGTCGCCGCGGATCCACAGCGCCAGATCGGGACCGATCAGCGGGATCGCGTCGAACAGATTGACGATCACCTGCGCGCCCCAGTACGACATCTGGCCCCACGGCAGCAGGTAGCCGAAGAACGCTTCGGCCATCAGCGACAGGTAAATGAGCATGCCGAAAATCCAGATCAGCTCGCGCGGCTTGCGGTAGGAGCCGTACATGAGGCCGCGGAACATGTGGAGATACACAACGATGAAGAACGCGGAGGCACCGGTCGAATGCATGTAGCGGATCAACCATCCGCCGGGCACGTCGCGCATGATGTACTCGACGGAGGCGAACGCCTGCGCGGCGTCCGGTTTGTAATGCATGGTGAGTAAAATGCCGGTGACGATCTGGAGCACGAGCACCAGCAGGGCGAGCGAGCCGAAGTAGTACCAGAAGTTGAAGTTCTTGGGCGCGTAGTACTCGGCCAGGTGCTCGCGCCACAACTGCACCAGGGGGAAGCGCTGATCGACCCAGGTGAGCAGGCCGTTGAACGGGCCTGCACCGGTGACCGGCTGTTTTTCGGCGACCGCCATCGCTTACGCTCCCTTGGCGCCTTCGCCGATCAGGATCTGCGCATCGCTCAAATACTTGTGAGGTGGCACGATCAGATTGTCGGGCGCAGGCTTGTTCTTGTAGACCCGTCCCGCGAGGTCGAATAGCGAGCCGTGGCACGGGCAGTAGAAACCGCCTTTCCAGTCGGTCTCGAACGGCTCGGGCTGGGGCTTGAACTTGTCAACCGGGGAGCAGCCGAGATGCGTGCAGATGCCCACTACCACGAGATACTCGGGCTTGATCGAACGGTACTCGTTGCGCGCGTACGGCGGCGTCCACTCCGGCTTGCGCTTGCTGTTGGGGTCGGCGACCTTGTCGTCGTTCTGCTTGACCGAATCCAGCATTTCCCTGGTCCGGCGCACGATCCACACCGGCTTGCCCTGCCACTCGACGCGAGTCATTTCGCCCGGCGCAAGATTGGTGAAGTCAGCTTCGACCGGCGCGCCCGCCGCCTTGGCACGCTCGGAGGGCAGCATGCTGGCGACGAAAGGCACCGCCACGGCGCCGGTTGCAATCCCGCCCGCGACACTGGTGGCAGCAACCAGGAAACGCCGCTTTCCCCAGTCCAACTCTTTGTCAGCCATCCGTTAATTCCCCGTGGTCGCAAAAGGCGGTATTTTACACAAACGCCCCCTGAAACTTAAGCAAAACGTGGAAAAACGCAACGCAAACAGTATGTTGCAGCACGGCTCGGCTGGCCTGTTTCCGATCAAGATTCAACGCCGGTTGAGCGGCAGCCTGGCTGTCCGTTCCAATCGGCGGATTTAATCCGGCGCAACGCGTCCGGATTAAACGGGGCTGGGAATGTCGATGAACTGATTTTGGGCAATAATCACGGAACTTAGGGACTTCCAGGAACTGGTTCAGGTAGGCGCCGAGTGCGTAAGCGATCGGCCCTACTGGAGAAATTCATTCTAACCCGAACCAGTCGTTGCGCGATTTTGCATGCGTAAGCTTTGGCTCGTTTTCGCCCAGACCGCGACCATCTGCCTCGCGGTGCTGTTTGTCGTCTCGACGCTGCGCCCCGACCTGCTCTCCTGGAACGTGCGCGGCAACGTGGTGCCCGTGAAGGAGCCACAACCGGAGGCGCCGGCGCGCACCATCACCTCCTTCAGCGAGGCCTCGCGCAAGGCGATGCCGGCGGTGGTCAACATCTTCACCAGCCAGGAAGTCAAGCGGCCGCGCCATCCGTTCATGGACGATCCGGTGTTCCGCTACTTCTTCGGCGAGCAGCTCGACCCCGGCGTGCAGCGCCGCGAGGGCCTGGGCTCGGGAGTCATCGTAAGCGACCAGGGCTACATCCTCACCAACCACCACGTGATCGAGTCGGTGGACCAGATCGAGGTCGCACTGGCCGACGCGCGCAAGGTACCGGCGCGCGTGGTCGGCACCGACCCCGAAACCGATCTCGCGGTGCTCAAGATCGAGCTGCAGAAACTGCCCTCGATCACCTTCGGGCGGGCGGAGCAGTTGCGCGTCGGCGACATCGTGCTCGCCATCGGCAATCCGTTCGGCGTCGGGCAGACCGTCACCCTGGGCATCGTGAGCGGACTGGGACGCAGCCACCTCGGCATCACCACCTTCGAGAACTTCATCCAGACCGATGCCGCGATCCACCCCGGCAATTCGGGGGGGGCGCTGGTGGACGTGAACGGCAATCTGGTCGGCATCAACACCGCGATCTATTCGCAGACCGGGTTCTCGATGGGCATCGGCTACGCCATCCCGGTGAGCATCGCCAGGCAGGTGATGGAGCAGATCATCCGCCAGGGATCGGTGACGCGCGGCTGGATCGGCGTCGGCGTCCAGGACGTCACCAAGGAACTGGCCGAGTCGTTCAAGCTGCGCGGCGCGGCCGGCGTGCTGATCTCACAGGTGGAGCGCGGTGGTCCCGCCGACAATGCGGGCGTGAAACTGGGCGACATCCTGCTCGCGGTGAACGACAGGCCGGTGGCCGACACTACCGGCATGCTCAACCAGATCGCGTCGCTGCAACCCGGCCAGCAGGCCAAGCTCAAGCTGGTGCGCAATCAGGCCGAAACCGAGCTTACCGTCACGGTCGGGCGGCGGCCCAAGCCGCCACGGCGGAAAGAATAGTGTTGAGTGTTTAATGTTTAGTGCTTAGTGGTGGCCGCGTGGCACAGACGGATTTTCACTCAACACTTAACACTAAGCACTGTCTTTCCTCTCACCGGCTTCGATCTTGTCGAGCTCGCGCTCCATCTCCGCGTCTCCGAGCGGCCGGTAATCCTCTTCGTTTTTCGCCGGCGGTTTGCCGAAGATGCGGGCCGCAATGAGCCCAAGCTCGAACAGCAGGCACATGGGAATCGCCAGCAGCAGCTGCGACAGCACGTCCGGCGGCGTGACGATGGCTGACACCACGAACGCGCCGACGATGAAATAGGGGCGGATGTTCCTGAGCTGCTCGATCGAAACCACCCCCATCCGTACCAGAATCAGCACCACGATCGGCACCTCGAAGGTCACGCCGAATGCGAGGAACATGGTGAGCACGAAATTGAGATAATTCTCGATGTCGGGGGCAACCGAGATGCTCTTCGGCGCGATCCTGTAGACGAAGTCGAATACCACGCCGAACACGAAGAAGTAGCAGAACGCCACTCCCAGGAAAAACAGCACCGTGCTCGCCACGACCAGCGGCATCACCAGGCGCTTCTCATGGGCGTAGAGCCCCGGTGCGATGAACGCCCACGCCTGGTAGAGCACGTACGGCAGCGCGACGGTGAAAGCGACCATCACCGCGATCTTCACCGGAATCAGGAACGGGGCGACCACGCCGGTGGCGATCATCTTCGTTCCTGCCGGCAGCGCGCGCATCATCGGATACGCCAGCAGATCGTAAAGCTCGGAAGCGAACGGGAACAAAAAGAGGAATACGACACCTACCGCGATCAGCACGCGCAACATCCGATCGCGCAGCTCCATCAGGTGGGAGATGAAGGTGTCTTCTGTCATGCCGTTCGGGACGGCGCCGCGTTATGCTTGTTTCTGCGCCGGCGCCTGGGGCGTCGTATCCAGTCCCAGTTCGAGCTGCGACGAGGCTGTCTTGGCCGCGGGTTCCGCCGGCGCGGGCTGGGGCGCGCTCGCCGGTTCGGGAGCCTCCGCGAGTTTGTTGAGCTGGCTTTCGGTTTCGGCGACTTCCTTGTTGACCGAGTTCTGCATCGAGCGCGCGGCGTCTTCCATGCTCGACTGGAGTTTCTTCAGCTCCTCCAGCTCCATTTCGCGCGAGATGTCGGCCTTGACGTCATTGACATAACGCTGCATGCGGCCGAACAGGTGCCCGAGCGTGCGCGCGACCGTGGGCAGCCGCTCGGGGCCGATCACGATCAGCGCCACGATCGCGATCACCAGCAGCTCGGAAAAGCCGATGTCAAACATGACAGTGAAACGTGAAACGTGAACGGTGAAACGTGGAAAACTGCCGCAGACGTAGCGATCCTCGGCTGTTACGTGTCACGTTTCACTTTTCACATCTCACGCTTTTGGTGTCTCTTTCTTGGCCTCGCCTTCGATGGTCTGACCGGTGGTGGGCGGGATTTCGGCCTTGGCCTGCGCGGCCTTTTCCTCTTCTGATTTCATGCCGTCCTTGAAGCCTTTCACCGCGCTGCCCAGATCGGTGCCCAGATTGCGCAGCTTCTTGGTGCCGAAGATCAGGACCACCACCAGCAGTACGATCAGCCAGTGCCAGATGCTAAACGAGCCCATGTTCGCTCTCCTC
>JAHFRO010000063.1:6449-7899 GCA_023266245.1 Betaproteobacteria bacterium
GAAATGCCCTCGCGGCGCTGCAGCTCGGCGAGCACGTCCTCGGGTGTGAGGCCGTGCCACGCCAGCAGCACCAGGCTGTGAAACCAGAGATCAGCGGTTTCTCGCACGATATGCAGTTTATCACCGCCTTTCGCGGCAAGCACCGTTTCGGCGGCCTCCTCCGCCAGCTTCCTCAGGATCGCGTCCTCGCCTTTCGCGAACAGGCTCGCCACGTAGGAAGTGGGGGGGTCGGCCCGCCGGCGCGCTGCGATCACCTCGCCCAGACGCCGCAGAATGTCTGCGTCGATCATCGTTTGTAAATGTCCTTCGGGTCCTTCAGCACCGGATCGGTCACCACCCATTTGCCGCCATCGAGCCTCTGGAAAAAGCAGCTGTGACGTCCGGTATGACAGGCAATGCCGCCCGCCTGTTCCACTTCCAGCAGTATCACGTCCTCGTCACAATCGAGCCGGATGGCCTTCACCCTCTGCACATGGCCCGATTCCTCCCCCTTGCGCCACAGCTTCCGGCGCGAGCGTGACCAGTAGTGCGCCTCGCCGGTCTGCACCGTCTTCTTGAGCGCCTCGCGGTTCATCCACGCCACGGTCAGCACCCTGCCGCTGCCGACCTCCTGCGCCACCGCGGGCACCAGTCCGTCCTGCGCCCAGTTGACCTTGTTGAGCCAGCCGTCTTTCATTGCAGTCACGAGTCACTCGTCACGAGTCACGAGTCACGAGTCACGAGTCGGGCTCTCATGGAACAGACCCGGGACTCGCAACTCGAGACTCGCAGACTATAGTCTAACCTCGATGCCGTGCCGCGCCATGTGTTCCTTGGCCTGGCGCACGGTGTACTCGCCGTAATGAAAGACGCTCGCGGCGAGCACGGCATCGGCGCGGCCTTTCAGTATGCCATCGACCAGGTGGTCGAGGCTGCCCACGCCGCCGCTCGCGATCACCGGGATCGAGAGCGCGTCGGAGAAAGCGCGCGTGAGCTCGAGATCGAACCCGCTCCTAGTACCGTCGCGGTCCATGCTGGTGAGCAGGATCTCGCCGGCCCCGTACTGCTCCATTTTGCGGCCCCACTCCAGCGCGTCGAGACCGCTCGCCTTGCGCCCGCCGTGCGTGTAGACCTCCCAGCGCGGCGCGCCGGATCCGGGCGCGCGCTTCGCGTCTATCGCCACCACGATGCACTGCGAGCCGTAGCGGGCGGTCGCCTCCGCCACCAGCTGCGGATTCTGCACGGCCGCGGTGTTGATGCTGACCTTGTCAGCGCCGGCGTTGAGCAGCCGCCGCACGTCATCCACCGTGCGCACGCCGCCGCCCACCGTCAGGGGGATGAAGACCTGCGCCGCCACCACCTCGACCACGCCCACAATCAGGTCGCGCCCGTCGCTGCTCGCCGTAATGTCGAGAAAGGCGAGCTCGTCGGCGCCCTGCTCGTCGTAGCGCCGCGCGATCTCCACCGGATC
>JAHFRO010000063.1:7999-11135 GCA_023266245.1 Betaproteobacteria bacterium
TGCCTTCATAGACCGCGCGGCCGGTGATGGCGCCGGCGATGCCCTCGTGCTCGATCTTGCACAGCGCCTTGATGTCCTCCAGGTTGGTAATGCCGCCGCTCGCGATCACGGGCACCGTCAGCTGGCGCGCGAGCGCGACCGTCGCCTTGATGTTGACGCCGGTCAGCATGCCGTCGCGCCCGATGTCGGTATAGATGATCGCCTCCACGCCGTAGTCCTGGAATTTCTTGGCGAGATCGACCACTTCGTGGCCGGTCATCTTCGACCAGCCGTCCACCGCGACCTTCCCGTCCTTCGCGTCGAGCGCCACCATGACGTGGCCGGTGAACGCCGTGCACGCGTCGTGCAGGAACCCCGGCGTCTTGACCGCCGCCGTGCCGATGATGACGTAGCTCACGCCCGAATCGAGGAGTTTCTCGATGGTGTCGAGGTCGCGGATGCCGCCGCCGAGCTGGATCGGAATCTTGTCGCTGACCGCCGCGGCGATCGCCTTGATCGCCTGCTCGTTCTTGGGGCGGCCGGCGGCCGCGCCGTTAAGATCGATGACGTGCAGCCGCCGCGCGCCCAGCTTGAGCCAGCGCTCCGCCGTCGCGCCGGGATCGTCGGAAAACACGGTCGCGCTCTCCATCACGCCCTGTTTGAGGCGTACGCACTTGCCGTCCTTGAGATCAATGGCCGGAATGATCAGCATGAGCGCGGCACTATGCGGCGGGGAAAGCGGGAGCCGCCCGCGCCGGGCGGCGCCGGACGGGCTGCCATGCGACGAAGTTGGCGAGTAGCCTCAACCCCGCCGTATGGCTCTTTTCCGGGTGGAATTGCACGGCGAAGATGTTGTCGCGCGCGCAGGCGCAAGTGAACGGCACGCCGTGGACGCTTTGGCCCGCCACCAGCTCGCGGTTCAAGGGGTCCACGTAGTAGCTGTGCACGAAGTAGAAGCGGCTCTCCGGCGCGATGCCGTCCCACAACGGGTGCGCGGCCGCCTGGTGTACCTCGTTCCACCCCATGTGCGGCACCTTGAGCCTGACCCCCTGCGCGTCCACCATCTTGTCGGCCGGGAAGCGGCGCACCCGCCCCGGCAGCAGTCCCAGGCCGGCGACGTCGCCCTCCTCGCTCCTCTCAAACAGCATTTGCAGGCCGATGCAAATGCCGAGAAACGGCTTGCCGCGCGCCGCGGCGACCACCGCCTCGCGCAGGCCGCGCGCGTCCATTTCGCGCATGCAGTCCGGCATCGCGCCCTGCCCTGGGAACACCACGCGCGGCGCACGCATCACCACCTCCGGGTCACCGGTCACCGCAACCCGGAGCTGCGGGGCAACGTGCTCGATGGCCTTCGCCACCGAATGCAGGTTGCCCATGCCGTAATCGACGACAGCGACGTCAGTCATTTGATAGTCCGGAAGTCCCGAGTCACGGGTCACGCGTCAAAAGCGGTTCAAGATCCCACAAGGCAGAGACTCGAGACTCGCGACCCGCGACTTACAGACTGCCTTTAGTGGAGGGCACATCCTTCACACGCGGGTCGGATTCGACCGCCATGCGCAGCGCGCGCGCAAACGCCTTGAACGCGGTTTCCGCCTGGTGGTGCGCGTTGGTGCCTTTGAGGTTGTCGACGTGCAGCGTCACCTGCGCGTGATTGACGAAGCCTTGAAAAAACTCGTGCACCAGGTCGACGTCGAACTCGCCGATGCGGGCGCGCGCAAATTCGATGTGATACTCGAGACCGGGTCGGCCGGAAAGGTCCACCACCGCCCGCGACAACGCCTCGTCGAGCGGTACATAGGCGTGCCCATAGCGTCGCACGCCGCGTTTGTCGCCCACCGCCTTGGCGAAGGCCTGCCCGAGCGTGATGCCGACGTCCTCGACAGTGTGATGCGCGTCGATACGCAGATCGCCTTTCGCCGATACCTCGAGATCGAACGCCCCGTGGCGCGCAATCTGCTCCAGCATGTGATCGAGGAACGGCACGCCGCTGTCGATCCTGGCTGTGCCGGCGCCGTCGAGGTTGAGCCTGACGTCGATCCTGGTTTCTTTCGTGCTGCGGGTGACTTCAGCTTTACGCATGGCCGTGCTCACACCGTTGCAGGTGCAATGCGCACAAATTGAGCCGGGGGATCAAGCGTTGAGAGTCTGGGTCAATGCGGTGAGGAACGCGTCGTTCTCATCCGGCGTGCCGACCGTTACCCGCAGGCAATCTGCGAGCAGGCGATGAGAACCGTGGAGACTCTTGATCAGTACTCCGCGTTGTTTCAGTCCGTCGAAAACGCGCTCCGCGTGTCCGATTCTGAACAGAATGAAGTTGGCATCGCTCGGGTAAGCCGTGACACCCGGGACGCGTTGCAACTCGCGCAGCAGGCGTCCGCGCTCAAGCTTGATGGCCGCCGCCTGTTCTGTCAACACTTCGGCGTGCTGCAGCACTTCGGCAGCGACGATCTGCGTGAGCGTGTTGACATTATACGGCAAACGCAGCTTGTCGAGCTGCGTCAGCCACGCCCCGCCGCCGACCAGCACGCCGAGCCGGATCCCGGCAAGCCCCAGCTTGGACAGCGTGCGCATCACCAGCAGGTTGGAGTGGCGCGCCAGGCGCGCCAGGAAGCTTTCCCCGGCAAATGAGTGATACGCCTCGTCGACCACCACCAGGCCCGGGGCGGCCTCGATGAGGCGGGTGATCAGCCCGGCGTCGAACAGGTTGCCGGTCGGATTGTTGGGATAGGCGATGAAAATGAGCGCCGGCCGGTGCCGCACCACCGCCGCCAGCATGCGCTCGACGTCGAGCGCGAAGTCCTCGCGCAGGTCGACGCCGACGTAACGCACGCCGGCGCAGGTCGCGATCGTGCGGAACATGGTGAACGAGGGCTCGACGCCGAGCGCGACCGCGTCCGGCCTGGCGGCTGCCAGCGCCAGCATCTGGATCAGCTCGTCGGAGCCGTTGCCGAGCAGCAGTTCCATGCCGGCCGGCACCTCCAGCGCCTGCCGCAGCCGCGCTTTGAGCGCCGCCGCGACCGGGTCGGGATAGCGGTTGAGCGGCGCATCCTGGACGAGGCGCGCGAGCCGGGCGCGCAGCGCCTCCGGCAGCCGGTACGGGTTTTCCATCGCATCGAGTTTCACCATGCCCGCGCTGTCGGGCACCTGATACGCC
>JAHFRO010000063.1:11235-13069 GCA_023266245.1 Betaproteobacteria bacterium
CGGTACTCGGCGGAGGCGGCGTGCGCCGGCAGCCCTTCCCCGCGCGCGAGCTCGGCCGCGATCTTGCCCAGCCGGACCGCTCCCTCGCGCGAGACGCGAATCAGGCTCGAGCGCTTCTGGAAGTCATAGACGCCGAGGGGCGATGAAAAGCGCGCCGTGCGCGAAGTGGGCAGCACGTGGTTGGGACCGGCGCAGTAGTCGCCGAGCGCCTCCGACGCATAGCGGCCGAGGAAGATCGCGCCCGCGTGCCTGATCTTCGGCAGCAACGCCTGCGGATCCTCGACCGACAGCTCCAGGTGCTCGGGTGCGATGCGGTTCACGAGCTCGCAGGCCTCATTGAGGTCGCGCGCCTTGATCAGCGCCCCGCGCCCGGCGAGCGAGGCCTGGATCACGTCGCGCCGCGGCATCGCCGTGAGGAGGCGCTCGATGCTGGATGCGACGCGCTCGATGAACGCCGCATCAGGCGTGATCAGGATCGCCTGCGCCAGTTCGTCGTGCTCGGCCTGGGAGAACAAGTCCATCGCCACCCAGTCGGCCTCCGTCTCGCCGTCGCACACCACCACCACCTCCGAGGGCCCCGCTACCATGTCGATGCCGACCACGCCGAACACGCGCCGCTTGGCGGCAGCGACATAGGCATTGCCCGGACCCACGATCTTGTCCACCGCCGGGACGGTCGCCGTGCCATAAGCGAGCGCTGCGATCGCCTGCGCGCCGCCGACGGTGAACACGCGGTCCACGCCGCAAATCGCGGCGGCGGCGAGCACCAGTTCGTTGCGCTCTCCGCCAGGGGTCGGCACCACCATTACGATCTCGCGCACGCCGGCGACCTTCGCCGGCACCGCGTTCATGATCACGGAGGATGGATAGGCGGCCTTGCCGCCGGGTACGTAGATGCCGACCCGGTCCAGCGCGGTCACGCGCTGTCCGAGTTCGGTGCCATCGGCATCGGTGAAGCTCCACGAAGTCGCAAGCTGTTTCTCGTGATAGAGGCGCACGCGCCCGGCGGCGGCGGCGAGCGCTTCGCGCCGCACGCCCGGGATGCGGCCCAGCGCCCCTTCGAGCTCGGAGCGCGGGACTTCGAGCTGTGCCGCGGACGCCGCCTCGACCCGGTCAAAGCGCCGCGTATACTCGAGCACCGCGGCATCCCCCCGCGCTTTCACGTCAGCGAGTATGGCCGCGACGGCGGCTTCCACCTTCGGGTCCTGCACCGACTCGAAGGCGAGCAGCTCCGCCAGCCGGGCATCGAAGTCCGGCCGGCTCGTGTCCAGGCGTCGAATCTTCATCGTCCGGCCGCGCGCGCAAGCGCGTCGAGCAATGGCTGAATCGCCGCGCGTTTGAGCTTCAGCGCCGCCTGGTTGACGATGAGCCGCGCGCTGATCGGCGCGATTTCCTCGACGGCTTTCAGTTTGTTCGCCCGCAGCGTGTTGCCGGTATCGACCAGGTCCACGATGGCGTCGGCCAGCCCGGTGAGCGGCGCCAGTTCCATCGAACCGTAGAGCTTGATGAGATCCACGTGCACGCCCTTGGCGGCGAAGTGCTCGCGCGCCGTCTGCACGTACTTGGTGGCAACCCGCAGGCGCGCGCCTTGCCGCACCGCGCGCTTGTAATCGAACCCTGCCGGCACCGCCACCACCATGCGGCAGCGCGCGATTTTGAGATCGAGCGGCTGATACAACCCCTGGCCGCCGTGTTCGTCGAGCGCGTCCTTGCCCGCCACGCCGAGATCGGCCGCGCCGTACTGCACGTAGGTCGGCACATCCGTCGCGCGCACGATGATCAGCCGCACGTCGCGCCGGCTGGTTCCGAGGATCAATCTGCGCGAAGTCTCCGG
>JAHFRO010000197.1:0-2669 GCA_023266245.1 Betaproteobacteria bacterium
AATCGGCGTTCATCTGCGGCTAATAGTTCTTGATTTGGCTACGTGCTCTTGATCCGCCGGCGCTTGGCGAGCGCGAGCATAAGCCCGGCCAGGGCAACCAGCAAAGGCACCAGGCTGATGTTGACGACCTTGGTCCAGAGCTCGAGGGCGTCGGTTTCGACCCGCAGGTTCTTTCTGAGCTCCTTGAGATCGCGGCGCGTCTCGGCCGCCCTCTTGCGGAAGTTCTCGAGTTCCGCCTGCTGCTCGGGCGTGAATAGGGTACTGGAGGCGCCGCTCCGGGTCTTCTGCAGCGCCTGCAGCTTCTCCTGCGTCTGGTTGAGGCTGTCCTCGAGCTCCTTGATCTTGCCGAGATAGCTCTCCTGCGCGCGCGCCTCCATCTCGCGGATCACCGTGAGCGGCCGGCTGAAGGAGGCGCGGCTTCTCAGGCTGATCAACGCGTTGTCGCCGGAGAACTGCTCGACCAGGCCCTGCGCGAGGGCGAGGTTGCCGTTGCGCGGGATGACGAGTTTCTGGCCGAAGATTTCCTGCACCTCCACCGCGGCGCCGTCGGCGAGCAGATCCGCGTCCGCCACCAGCACCACCGAGTTCTCGCCCGCCGACTCCTTGAGCTGCGGCTCGGCCTTGGCCTCGGGCTTCTTTTCCTCCGCCTTCTTCCGGTCCTTCGCCGGCGCGCCGAGCGGCTCCGGCCGGCCCTCGGGGAAGGCGGTCCTGAACTTGCCGGTCAGGCGGATCGCGAGCGGCAGCTCCTCGCCGGTGGGCTGGAAGCCGCGCGTCGAGGGTTCGCCCGAGAGCGTTGCGATGATCAGATCCACCGGCATCGAGTTCTTGGAGGTGTGCGCGAGCACGGTTTGCGTCAGCCCCTCCGCGGGCTTGCCTTTGAAGGCGCCGCCGAAGGGAATGAGCAGCGTCCCGACCTGGCTCGTCACCACATCGTCGAGGTTCAACGCCTGCGGGTTGAGCGAGAGCAGCGTCGGCAGCAGGCGCGGGCCCGCGCCGCTGGCGAAAGTGAGATCGGCGATCACCTTGCCCATGTCCACGTCCACGCCCCAAGCCTTGAACAGGCGGTAGAGCGTGGACTGGCCGGCCTGCGAGCCGCCGAACGGGTTCATCATGTCGGGCTGCTGGTCGAAGTAGGCATAGGGATCGACGAAGGCGATCAGCTTGCCCCCGCGCAGCAGGAACTGGTCTATCGCGTACTCCGTCTCCTCCGTGATGTTGCGCGGATGGATCACCAGCAGCACCTTGATTTCGTCGGCGATCTTTTTCTCTTCAAGATCGACCTTTTTCAGCTCAAAGCTGCGCTTGAGCTCGGAGATCAGCACCCAGGGCTCGGCCGGCTGCTGTTTGGTGAGCGGACTGAGCGTGCGGCCCATCACCGGCAGCGCGCTCATCACGCCCACCACCGGCTTCTTGGTGGCGGCGACCTGAGCGATGGCGCGCGTGATGTCGTACTCGAGCAGCCGCTCGCGGTCGGGCGCGAGCACCGGTATCGCCGCCTTCTGGTCGAGGAATGAGACCGCGAGCCCGAGGTAGAATTTCTCGCCGGTGTTGGTGAGCTGGCCCTCGACGCTGTCGAGCTGCGCGGAGTCTTCGGCGTCGGAATCCGGCTCCGGGTTGAACTTCTCGAGCACCACCTTGCCGCCGGAGGCCGACTTGTATTCGTTGAGCAGGTCCTCCACCCGCTTGGCGAAGGTCTTCAGTCCCACCGGCACCGCGGCGCTGCCCTGCGAATAGTAGTAGCGCACCTTCACCGGCGCCTCGAGCCTGGAAAGGATCGCCCTGGTGCCGGGCGAGAGCGTATAGACGTTGCCGTCGGTCAGGTCGGCGCGGAAGTTGAAGGCGCCCGCAATGAAGTTGAAAGCGACCAGAACCGCGAGCAGCGCGACCACCCCGCCGGTCGAGTAGAGCATGGTTTCGAGATGCTTTCTCTGCATGGCGCTACCCCGCCCGCTGGCTGCGGATGATGACGCCGGTGGTGAACAGCGCAAATCCCATCACCGAGGCGAAGAAGAGGATGTCACGCGCATCGAGCACGCCGCGCTGGAAGCCCTCGAAGTGCGTCATCACCGAGAAAGCGGCGATGATCTCCACGAACCACGGGCTCGCGAAGCGCGACAGCAGGTCGGTCACCGGCGTGTAGCCGGCGAGAATCAGGAACAGGCAGATCATCACCGACACGATGAAGCTGATCACCTGGTTGCGCGTCATGGCGGAGGTCATGCAGCTCACCGCGAGATACGATCCCGCGAGCAGCAGGCTGCCCACGTAGCCGGAGAAGATGACGCCGTTGTCAGGATCGCCAAGATAGTTGACCGTGATGACGACCGGGAAGGTAAGCGCCAGCGCCAGCGCGAGAAACAGCCAGGAAGCGAGGAACTTGCCGATGATCGCCTGCCAGGTGGTGACCGGCATGGTGAGCAGCAGCTCCATCGTGCCGAGGCGCCGCTCCTCCGACCACAACCGCATGCCGACCGCCGGCACCAGGAACAGATACAGCCACGGATGCCACGTGAAGAACGACACGAGCGAGGCCTCGCCGCGCTCGAAGAAGCTGCCGACGGTGAACGTGAAGAAGCCGGTCAGCAGCAGGAAGATCACCAGGAACACATAGGCGATCGGCGAGGAGAAGTAGCCGCCCAGCTCGCGCTTCATGATCGCGTTGATGTTGG
>JAHFRO010000197.1:2769-4466 GCA_023266245.1 Betaproteobacteria bacterium
GCGGAATACCTCATCGAGCCGCCCTTCCTCCGTGCGCAGCTCCTCGACCTGCCATTTCTGCTGCGCGGCAAGCGCTGCGACGTCACGCGTGAGGCTGCCGTTGGCCTTTGCCCTGTCGGAGTAGATGCGGACTTCGACTGCGCCGTCCCCCTCCTTCAGCACCTCGGTCCTGGCCGCGCCCGGAACCCGGGCAAGCTGTTCGGTGAGCGCAGCGGCGGCAACGCCCTTGGCCCGCATGCGCACTGCACCGGCATATTCGGAACGGCGCTTCAGCTCATCGGGCGTGCCGTTCGCGACGATCCTGCCGCGGTCAATGATGATGACGCGCGAGCAGGCGGCCTCGACTTCCTCCAGGATATGCGTCGAGAAAATGATCGCCTTGTTTTCCCCCATGCGCTTGATGAGGTTGCGCACTTCGTGCTTCTGGTTGGGATCGAGCCCGTCGGTCGGCTCGTCCATGACCAGGATGTCCGGGTCGTGGATCAGCGCCTGCGCGAGGCAGGTGCGGTGCTTGTAGCCCTTGGAAAGCGTGTCGATGCTCTGGTAGAGCACGCTCTCGAGAAAACACAGTTCGACCGCGCAGTTGACCGCCTGTTTCCGCGCCGTGCCCCGGAAACCCCGCAGCTCGGCCGCGAAGTTGAGGAATCCGTCGACCGTCATCTCGGCGTATCCGGGCGCGTTTTCCGGCAGATAGCCGATCAGGCGCCTGGCCGGCAGCGGGTTCTCCAGCACGTCGTGCCCGCCGACCGTGATTCTGCCGGAAGTCGGCGGAATGAATCCGGTCACCATGCGCATGGTGGTGGATTTGCCCGCGCCGTTCGGCCCCAGGAAACCCAGCACCTCGCCGCGCTCGACCGTGAACGAGACGTCGTTCACCGCGAGCTTCGGACCGAACGCCTTGGTGAGATTTTCGACTTTGATCATGCGTCCTCCAGAAATCCCAAAGGTTCCAACAGTCCGCGAGATAACAGCCTGTTTTTCATTCGTTTTAATGACTGACCGCAGCACAGCCTGTTACGGGTAAGGCCCGCCGTGCCGCACGCCCGGGTTGCTGCTGGTGCCGACAGTCTGACTCGAACAGACGACCTACCGCTTACAAGGCGGTTGCTCTACCACTGAGCTATGCCGGCACGGCTCGCCATTATACGGGTCGCCCCCGTCGCCGACAAAAATGTGATCGCCTTCACGGCTTCCGCGTGGCCCCTGTCAACGACGGCCTTTGGCGCGCAACATCGAAACACATGCCAGCGCAGCGCGTGTTTCATTGTGTCAGAGGCTCTTAAGGCGGGCAACGCGGGCGCGGCACTATAATTGGCGGCGAAAAAAGCGCGGCGCGCTTCGGGAGGATGCATGGCAGACAAACGCCAACCGGTGGGCATCATCGGCGTCGGACTGATGGGAACGGCTTGCGCCGGACGCCTGCTCGGCGCGGGCTTCGATGTGCTGGGATACGACGTTGACGCAACCAAGCTGGAACAGCTTGAGCAGCTCGGCGGCCGCGCCGTGCGTTCGCCCGCCGAAATCGCGCGCGCGTGCAACACCACCGTGCTCGCGGTGTTCAGCACCGACCAGGTGGAGGACGCCATCGAAGGCCCGCAGGGACTGGTCGCCATGCGTCCGGCGGGCGCGGCACCGCTCATCGTGGTGTGCGTGAGCACCTGCGACCCCGATCGGATCGCCGCGCTCGCCGCGCGCGC
>JAHFRO010000021.1:0-23809 GCA_023266245.1 Betaproteobacteria bacterium
CGCTGACTACGCGGGCGGGGAAATCAGGCCCGATGGCGTGGAGATCGTGGAAGCGCGCTGGTTCGACCCGGCGGAACTGCCCAAGCTGCCGCCAAAGATCAGCATCTCACGGCGGCTCATCGATACGATCTCGGGCAAGCTCGCCCGCGGCGAACCGCTATGACCTAACCACAGAGGCACAGAGAAAACACGAACAGAGGTTTCAAATCAGGAAAACTCTGCGCCTCTGTGTCTCTGTGGTGAAGATCTTTACGCGTTTTGCAGCTTGCGCCAGAGGCAGGCGCCGCCGCTCACCTTGTCGATGTCCTCGAGCTGCTGCGCGTGGGCGGTGAGTTCTTCTTCCGTGGCGCGCACCACGACCAGTTCGAGCTTGCCGTGCACGGCCTCGGCGGTTGCGCCTGACGCGGACGCGCTTTCCACCTCCATGACCAGGCTCTCCTGGCCGCGTGTCATGGCGAGATAGACCTCGGCGAGCAGCTGCGCATCGAGCAGCGCGCCGTGCACGGCGCGCGCCGAATTGTCGATCTGGTAGCGCTCGCACAGCGCATCCAGGCCGTTCTTCTTGCCCGGATGCATGTCTTTCGCCAGGCGCAGCGTGTCGATGACACTTGGGCAGTATTCGGTGACGGGCTTGAGATCCAGCAGGTCGAGCTCGCGGTTGAGAAAGGCGATGTCGAAAGCCGAATTGTGGATGATGAGCTCGGCGCCGCTCACGTAATCGAGGAACTCTTTGACGATCTCGCGGAACCTGGGCTTGTCGCGCAGGAACTCGCTGGTCAGCCCGTGGACCTCGAGCGCGCCCGCCTCGCTCTCGCGCTCGGGATTGAGGTACCGGTGGAAATGGTTGCCGGTGAGCCGGCGGTTGACCAGCTCGACGCCGGCGAGCTCGATGATGCGGTGCCCCAGTTCGGGTTCTAAACCGGTTGTCTCAGTATCCAGGACGATCTGCCGCATGGTTTATTTAACCACAGAGACACAGAGGCACAGAGGTGTTTTGCATGAAACGCCATTAGTTTCTTTTTCTCCGTGTCTCTGTGCCTCTGTGGTTCAAGCTCTTACCGATTCCACGCCGCGATTGGCCAATTCGTCCGCCCGTTCGTTCCCCTCGTCGCCAGAGTGGCCGCGCACCCATATCCATTCGACGTCGTGGCGCAGGGTAAGCTCGTCGAGCCGGCGCCAGAGACCCTCGTTCTTCACCGGCTTCTTGTCGGCGGTGCGCCAGCCGCGCTTCTTCCAGTCGTGGATCCAGGCGCTGATCCCCTGCTGCACGTACTGCGAGTCGGTGTGCAGCCGTACGCGGCAGCCGCGCTTGAGTGATTCCAGAGCGCGGATCACGGCGGTGAGTTCCATGCGATTGTTGGTGGTGTGGGGCTCGCCCCCGAACAGTTCGCGCGTGGTGTGCCCGTAGCGCAGCAGCGCGCCCCAGCCGCCGATGCCCGGATTGCCCTTGCAGGCGCCGTCGGTGTAGATCTCCACGATCTCCTTCATTAGAACCCGTGATTACGCTTGGAACCTGCTCCGCCCTCCGCGGGCGCGGGGTGAGGGGCTCGAATCACGAATCACGATTCACCACTTACGCCGTTTCGGGCGGTGACGGCGTCCTCGGGCTGCTGCACCTTCTTCGGCGCCGCGGCGAGGTTGTTCTTCGGTGCCAGGCGATCGCTCCACTTCGGCATGATGAGGCGCAGCCCCCGTACCCGCTTCACCGCTTCCAGGAAATAGACACCCCCCCCTCGCCCTCCCCCCCAACGGTCGCCCGCGTCCTCCATAAAGGCAAAGCGCTCGAGCCATTTCTGCGTCGCGCACGGTGGCACGTAGCAGCTCGGCTTGCCGCCCACGATCTCAAGCCCGAGCAGCGCGCACCAGTCCTTGAGCCGCGGCAAGTTGATGAAGCGCCCGTTCCACGGGTAGTGCTTGCGGCGCTCGAACACGCGCCGGAAACCCCACAGGCTCCACGGATTGAAGCAGGCGATCACCACGTGCGCTTCCGGTAGCAGCACGCGCGCCACTTCGCGGAGGATCTGGTGCGGGTTCGCGCTGAATTCGAGCACGTGCGGCAGCACCATCAGGTCGGCGCTGTTGCTCGCGATCGGCAGGTCGCGGAAGTCCGCCCGCAGCCTCACCGCGCCGGCGATGTCCACACGGAGCCGGAAAGGGATGCGGCTCGCGCGCAGCAGGTCGAGCTCCGGCAGGCCGAGCTGGAACGCGTTGTAGCCGAACACGTCGGCCACTGCTTTGTCGAAATACGCCTGTTCGCGGCCAAGCAGATACTGCCCGAGCGGCGTGGCGAACCATTCTGGCGCGTTACGCGGGTGGTCGTGCGTGGACATGGCCCGAGTTTATAATCGGCACGAGAAACACACAACAGGAAAGGCGTGACTGGTGATTCGTGACTGGTGACTGGCTTTAACCCCTTGACCGGCGAATACGGCTTTACGAGTCACGAATCACGAGTCACACTTTTTTTCACCCAAACGAGTCACGAAGCACGGATCATATATATGAGTTCATTCGAAGTCGTCCCGCTGCGCGCATTCGCCGACAACTACATCTGGACCTTGCGCGACGCGCGCTGCGCGGCGGTGGTGGATGCCGGAGATGCGCGGCCAGTGCTCGACTACCTGCGCACCGAGAAACTCGAGCTTGTCGCCGTCATCAACACTCATCATCACGCCGATCACGTCGGCGGCAATGCGGAACTGGTGAGGCATTATCGCGTGCCGGTCTATGGGCCCCACGATGAGCGCATCCGGGAGGTGACGCACCGGCTGGCCGACGGGGACCGCGCAACCCTACCCCACTTCGGCATCGAGTTCGAGGTGCTGGAGATTCCCGGCCACACGCGCACGCACATCGCTTTCTACGGCGCCGGGATGCTGTTCTGCGGCGACACCTTGTTCGCGGTGGGCTGCGGCCGGCTGTTCGAAGGCACGCCGCGGCAGATGCACGATTCGCTCGCCAAGCTCATGCGCCTGCCCGATACGACCAGGGTTTACTGCGGCCATGAGTACACGCTGTCCAACATCCATTTCGCCAAGGCTGCCGACCCCGACAACCAGGCGCTGCACGAGCTCGAAGCGAGGGCGAAGAAGCTGCGCGAGCGGGACCTGCCAACCCTGCCCTCGGACATCGGCCAGGAGCGGGCGACCAATCCCTTCGTGCGCTGTTCGGAACCCGCGGTGGTGCGCTCGGCCAGCCGCTATGCGGGCAAGGAACTGAAGGATCCGGTGAGCGTGCTCGCGGCGATCCGAGAGTGGAAGAATAGCTTCTAGTGCCGTTCCAACTATTTGTGGCGAATGTGAGGTTTTTCTCGAATTTTATGACGCTGCGGTCTGATTTTTCAGTGATTTTTGCTTGACCGACCGCCCCGGCTTGTTTACCATTGCCGGGTTTCTGCGTTAAACAACCCATCACGACCTATGTACCTGCGTTATTCATTGGTTGGCCTGCTCGCGCTGCTAACGGCAGCCTGCGCCCAGTTGCCGACGACCGGACCCGACGCGACCCCCGCGCCGGGGGCGGCGCGTGTCACGGCAACCGACACCGTGGCCGGCACGCTCCCAGAAGCGCTCGTCACGATCCAGACTGCCCAAGCGCCTGACGCAACGCCGTCCGCTCCGGCGGCCGCAGTTGAGGCCCCGCCCGCCAACCTGTGGCAGCGCGTCCGCGCGGGCTTCCGGCTGTCCGACATGAACGGCCCGCTGGTGCGCGAGTGGGAGCAGTGGTACTCGAGCCGCCCGGACTACGTCGCCCGCATGGTGGAGCGCAGCAGCCGCTTCCTCTACCACGTGGTGGAGGAAGTCGAGCGGCGTAAGATGCCCGCCGAGATCGCGCTGCTGCCGATGATCGAGAGCGCCTACAACCCGCAGGCTTATTCCCGCTCCCATGCCTCCGGCATCTGGCAGTTCATCCCCTCCACCGGCAAGCTCTACGGGCTGCGCCAGAACTTCTGGTATGACGGGCGGCGCGATGTGCTTGCGGCGACCAACGCCGCGCTCGACTATCTGGAGAAACTCCACGGCATGTTCGGCAGCTGGGAGCTCGCGCTCGCCGCCTACAACTGGGGCGAGGGCGCGGTGAGCCGGGCAATCGTCAAGAACCAGGCCAGGGGACTGCCTGCCGACTACGAGAGCCTCACCCTGCCGCCGGAAACGCGCAACTACGTGCCCAAGCTGCAGGCGGTGAAGAACATCGTCGCCAACCCGGCGCAGTACGGCCTCGAGCTCGCCGACGTCCCGAACCAGCCTTATTTCGCCACCGTCACTACCCGACGCCACATCGACGTCAAGCTCGCCGCCAGTTTCGCGGAAATGCCGGTCGAGGAATTCCGCTTTCTCAATCCGGCGCACAACAAGCCGGTGATCAAATCCGACGGCAGCGAGACCCTTGTGCTGCCACGACACCAGGTCGAAACCTTCCTGCGCAACCTCGAAGCTCACGACCAGCCGCTGGTCACCTGGCAGACCTATACCCTGAAGCGCAATGACCAGCCGGAGAAAATAGCCGCCAAGCACGGGATCACTCTCGCCCAATTGAAGGAGATCAACGGCATTACCGGCAAGAAGAAGATCAGAGCGGGGCAGACCCTGCTGGTGCCGCTGCGCGGCAACTTCGAGCCGAACCTGCCCGACTTGCCGGCGCCCAAGGTGACGCCGGTGCGCCACGCCAGCAAGGGAAATTACAAGCAGGCCTGCACGCGCAGCGCCGCAGCCAAGACCGCGCAGCGGACAACCACGATCAAGTGCACGACGGCGAAGACCACCCGCCAGCCGCCCAAGCGCGTCAACGTCACGATCCGCGCCCAGTAGGGTCCGGTTGGGGTATCTCAAGCCTGGCGCTAACGCAGTCAATCAAACAGACCGCGTCGGCAAGTTGGTAAACGCCTTGCGCAAATCCCTCAAAAGCCGGTGTGACTGACTCGAGTTATGGGGTTTTAGGTCGAGTCACGAGTCACGCTTCAGGCTTCACCGCGCCGGCGGTGTAGAGGTGGCACGCCGCCGTGTGCGTCGCGGTGAAGCGCGCGTTGTCCGGGTAGGCTTCCCGGCAATGCGCAAAGGCTGCCGGACAGCGTGGATGAAAGTGGCAGCCCGCCGGCGGATTGACCGGCGAGGGCAGATCGCCCTGCAACCGGATCACCTCGCGCTTCGTCTCCCGATCGATCATCGGCACCGCTGACAACAGCGCCCGTGTGTAGGGATGCTTCGGATCCCCCAGCACTTCGTCCACCAGGCCGTGCTCGACGATGCGTCCGAGGTACATCACCGCCACCTCGTGGGCAAGGAATTCGATCACCGAGATGTTGTGACTGATGAACAGGTACGCGAGCCCCTTCTTCTCCTGCAATTCCTTCAGCAGGTTGAGGATCTGCGCCTGCACCGAGACGTCGAGCGCGCTGGTCGGCTCGTCGCACACGATGAGCCGGGGCTCGACCGAAAGCGCGCGCGCGATTGCGATGCGCTGCCGCTGTCCGCCGGAGAACTCGTGCGGGTAGCGGTACTTGACCTCCGGGCTCAAGCCCACTTCGGTGAGCAGCGCGTCGATGCGCGCCTGGCGCTCCGCGCGGTCGGCTCCCGGCCCGAGCGACGCCATGCCCTCTTCGAGCGTTTCCGCGACCCGCATGCGCGGGTTGAGCGAGGAGTACGGGTCCTGGAAGATGATCTGCACGTGCTTGCGGAGCGGCCGGAGCTCGCCGCGCCTGAGGCGGGCCAAATCCACGCCGTCGAACCACACCTCCCCCGCAGTCGGCTCCACCAGCCGCAGGATACCCTTGCCGACCGTGGTCTTGCCGCAACCCGATTCCCCGACCAGGCCCAGCGTTTTGCCAGCCGGAATTGCGAGCGAGACGCCGTCCACCGCCTTCACATGCGCCACCACACGCTGAAACAGGCCACGATGGACAGGGAAATGAACCTTTAGATCCTCCACACGCAGCAGAGGGCGCACGTCAGAAGGATGAGGGATGAAGGATGAAGGATGAAGGGGCGCGGCGCGGCGCGCCGTCGCTTCTCCTTCTGCCTTCTGCCTTCTGCTTTCTGCCTTGTCCGCGCCGGGCGCGAACAAATGGCAACGGGCCATTTGTCCGTTGCCCGCGTCATGGAAGCCCGGCGTGGATCGGCGGCACAATTCCCACGCGGAATCGCAGCGCTCGGCAAAGCGGCAGCCGGAGAACTCCTGCGTCAGGGACGGCACGCTGCCGCGGATCACGGCGAGCGCCTCTTCGCGCTTGCCCTTGGCCGGCAGCGAGTCGAACAGCTTGCGCGAATAGGGATGCGCGGGTCGCGTGAAGAAAGCCTCGCGCGGTGCGCTTTCCACGATCTCTCCGGCGTACATCACCGCCACGCGGTGTGCCATTTCCGCCACCACCGCCAGGTCGTGCGTGATCAGCATCAGCGACATCCGGCGGCTCTTCTGCAGCTCGCGCAGCAGGTCCAGCACCTGCGCCTGGATCGTGACGTCGAGCGCGGTGGTCGGCTCGTCGGCGATCAGCAGCTCGGGATCGCAGGCGAGCGCCATGGCGATCATCACCCTCTGCTTCATGCCACCCGAGAGCTGGAACGGGTATTCGTCGCGCAGTCGCGCCGCCTCCGGAATGCGCACCGCCTCGAGCAGCTCCAGCACGCGCGCCTCCAGCGCCGCGCCGTCGAGATCAGTGTGGCGCCTGAGCGTCTCCGCAATCTGCTCGCCGGCGGTCATCACCGGGTTGAGCGAGAGCATCGGCTCCTGGAAGATCATGGCGATGCGCTTCCCGCGCACGTCGCGCATCTCAGATTCGGGCAGCAGCAGCAGATCGCGCCCGTCGAGCTCGACGCTGCCGCCCACGATGCTCCCCGCGTCCGGCAGCAATCGCATCACCGAGAGCGCGGTAATCGACTTGCCGCAACCCGACTCGCCGAGCAGTGCGAAAGTCTCGCCGCGCCCGACCTCGAAGGAGATGCCGTCCACCGCCCGCACGATGGCCTCCCCCGCGTCGATCCAGGTGCGCAGCTCGCGCACCCTGAGCAGAGGTTGCGTCATGCCGCGCGCTCCGCGCTGCGCCCGCTGCCGGCCGCCGCCGCGAGCTGCCGCAGCCGCTCCAGGGTGAGCGCGCGGCTGCGGATGCGCGGGTCGAACGCGTCGCGCACGGCGTCGGCGAACAGGTTCGCCGCGAGCACCAGAACGAACATGAACACGAACGCCGCTGCCAGCGACCACCACACCATCGGCTCGCGCGCCATTTCCAGCCGCGCGTTGTTGATCATGGTGCCAAAGCTGTTCATCGAGGGATCGACCCCGACGCCGACGTAGGACAGCACCGCCTCCGCGAGCACCAGCGCGCTGAACTCCATCACCACCGAAATCAGCACGATGTGCATCACGTTGGGGAGTATATGGCGCATGATGATGCGCGCGTGGCTCACCCCGAACGCGAGCGCCGCCTGGATGTATTCGAGCTCCTTCAACTTCAGCGTCTCGCCGCGCAACAGACGGCACAGGCCGGTCCAGGTCGTGACGCCGAGAATGAAGCACAGGAACAGCAGCCGCAAATCCGCGCGCTGCATCGAGGTCGGGTACGATTCGGGGTGAGTGTCAATGTAGAGCTGCACCAGCAGCACCATCGCCGCGATCAGCAGCACGCCGGGAATGGAGTTGAGCGTGGTGTAGACGTACTGGATCGCGTCGTCGATCCAGCCGCCGAAATAGCCGGCCATGATGCCGAACCCGATTGCGAACGGCAGCATCACCAGCGTGGTGAGCGTGCCGATCACCAGCGCGGTGCGGATGCTTTTCAGCGCCTGATACAGCACGTCCTGGCCGACCTTGTCGGTGCCGAACACGAAATACCCGGCGCCCAGGGAAACGATCACAGCCGTTCCCACTAACAGCACCCCCGCGGTGACCAGGATCGCGTTCCAGGGCACCTCGGTCTCGCCGCGCCAGATCGCGCTCCACGCCGTATCAATGTCTGCACCGCGGCGCCGGGCCAGCAGCGCGCACAGCAAGGCCGTGAGCACCGCCCACGCGAGGGTGCCCGCCGCCGCGCCCCACAACACGCGCTGGATAACGTCGGGCGTGAAGTCTTGCTCGGGATCGGCCAGGTGCGACCCGCCGTGCTTGAGCCGCGGATATTCGCGCGCCTGCCGCCCGTCGCCAAGCTCTATGGTTTCCTTTGCATAAAGGTGGGTGGCCAAGGGTGCGGAATAGGTTTTTTCCCGCCGTGCGCGCAGTGTATCCAGAGCCACGTCAAGGACACTCAGTACCTCGACCGCATAGGCAGCCTTGGCATTGGGGTCCGGATTGGGCAACTGCGGCCGGAAATGCAGCGAGTCCAGCAGGCCGATGACCACGAACACCAGTAACACCGTCAGCCCCACCATGCCGCTCTTGGAATGGGCAACGCGCCGCCACGGCGTGCGCAGATGCTCCTTGCGCCGCACATACCACACGGTGAGAGCGATCACCACGACCAGCAGGAGCACCAGCCAGTCGGTGAACAAGACTACGGGCAAGAGCATCATTCGAGCCTCACGCGCGGATCGACCGCCGTGTACGAGATATCGGTAAGCAACAGCCCGACGATGTAAAGCACGGAGCCCAAAAACACCATCGATCGTACGATCGCGAAATCCTGCGAGTTGATGGCGTCCACCACGTAACTGCCGAGCCCCGGTATGCCGAAAAACGACTCCGACACGAGGCTGCCGATGAACAGCAGCGGAATCGCCGCGACCACGCCGGTGAGTATCGGGATCATGGCGTTTTTCAGCACGTGACGGAACAGCACTGCGGTTTCAGACAGGCCCTTGGCGCGCGCGGTGCGCACGTAATCCTTGGAGATTTCCTCCAGGAAAAACGTACGGTAGAGGCGCGTCGCCCCGCCGAAGCCCGCAATCACGCCGACCGCCGCCGGCAGCAACAGGAAGCGCACCGCATCGAGTCCGCCGCTGAATCCCGAAATCGGCACCAGATGCCACAGCTTGCTCACCAGGTACTGCCCGCCGATGATGTAGAACATGCTGGAGATCGACATCGCCGCCACGCACGCGACCACGCCCCAGAAATCGATATAAGTCGCGCGAAAGAACGCAAACCCCAGCGCGAAAGTGATGTAAATCAAAAGCCCGACCATGAATACCGGCAGCGCCAGCGCCAGGCTCGGCACCATGCGCGCGCGGATTTCCCGCCCGATGTCGCGCCCGTCATCAGCACGCCCGAAGTCGAACGCGAACATGCGCAATGACTTCTCGAAAAATATGGTCTGCGTGAGTTTTTCCTTGAGCATTGGCGCGCCGGTATTGAACAGGAGCGGCTTGTCGTAGCCGCGCTCTTCCTTCCATTTGGCGATCGCCTCGGGGGTCACGCGTTTGATGCCCAGGTGCATGCGCGCCATGTCGTCGGGCGTGTTGACCAGGAAAAACAGCGCGAAGGTGAAGAGGTTGACCCCGATCAGGATCGGGATCGCGTACAACACGCGCCGCACGACGTAGGCGAGCATCAGCGCGCCGCCCCCCGCTCCCGCCGCCGGTAGGAAACGACCGCCGGCCAGGCGAACGCGACCAGCACCATCAACGCGAGCCCGGTCGGCCACAGAATCGGCCGGTTCCAGGCGCTGCGCTTCTCATCGCGCTGCGCCGCGTCGATACGCTGATACTTGAGCGTGTTGTAGGCGATCTTGTTGGGCTTGATATTCTTCACCCAGGCGTGGAACAGCGTGTAATCCTTGGGATGAAAACCCCACAGCCACGGCGCGTCCTGGCGCAGGATTTCGATCATACGGTCGATGATGCGCTGGCGCTCGGGGGAATTCGGCATGTTTTTCATCTGCTCGAACAGGCGGTCGAACTCGGGGTTGACGTAGTTCGACGCGTTCTCGCCCTGGCTTTTCACCTTGCTCTGCGGGCCGTGCAGCAGGAACAGGAAATTCTCCGGATCCGGATAGTCGGCGTGCCAGCCCCACTCGTAGATCTGGGCGTTGCCTTTGCGGATCTTGTCCTGGAAGCGGTTGTAGTCGGTCGGGCGCACGCGCAACTGGATGTTGATTTTCTCGAACTGGCGTTGCATCCAGTCGAGCATCGACTTGGCCTCGGCCGAGCGCGCGGTGACGTCGAAATTCAGCACCAGCGGTTCACCGGTCCTGGCGCTCACGCCGTTCGGATAGCCGGCCTCCGCGAGCAGTTTTTTCGCGACCTCAATCGACTTGCGCCGCGGCGCCTGGCCGTCCCATTCGTAGACCACCGGATTGATGCCCGATGGGCCGTCGCGATAGCCGAAGATGCCGGGCGCGATCGGTCCATGCGCCGGAATGCCGCGCCCGTTGTGGAAGATCGAGATGAATTCCTCGTAATCGACCGCGATCGAGATCGCCTGCCTGAGCTTTCTCGCGCGCTCGTCAAGCCCGCCCACCACCGGGTCGAGCATGTTGAAACCCATGTAAAACGTGGAGACCGCGACCGCTGTCGAAAGGCGGATGCCCTGTTTCTCCATCTTCTCGGTCACCACTGCGTCGCCTTGCGCCGAAAACTGCACCGCCTGGTCGAAGGTGTCGGAGCCGATCCCGGAGGCGTCGTAGTAACCCTGCAGAAACTTGTTCCAGCGCGGAATGCCTTCCTTTTCGAAGCTGAACACCGCCTGGTCGATGAACGGCAACGGCCTGGCGGCGTCTTCCAGCAGTCCCGCCGCCCGGTCGTCCGGTTCACCCTCCGTGGGATAGGTCTCGCCGTGGAAATAGGGGTTGCGCGCGAGCACCATGCGGCTATTGGGGTTGTTCTCAATCAGCATGTAGGGTCCGGTGCCAACCGGCCACCAGTCGAGCGTGAGGTTTTTCTTGGCCATTCCCGGCTGGCCAAAAAAGCGGTCCACTTCAACCGGTACCGGCGCGAAAAACGGCATCGCCAGCCAATACAGAAACTGTGGATACTGTCCTTTGAGCTTGATGCGATAGGTATGGTCGTCGATCACCTCCACCCCGGCGAGCGGATATCGCGTGAGATCAATCCACGCGTCCGGCGTGCCGTTTTTCGCCAGTTCGTCGTTGACCGCCTTGAGCTGTGCCGCGTATTCCTTGAGGCCGACGATGTAATCGGTCATCAGGCCGAGAATCGGGGAATGCAGCCGTGGATGAGCGAGCCGCTTGATCTGGTATTCGAAATCCCGCGCCTTCAACTCGCGCGTGCCGGTTGCTTCGAAGTCCTTGAGCACGTGAACCTTGGCCAGCTCCTCCGCGCTCAGGTGGTGATAGCGGAATTGCCCGCCCGCGTCCCGGGCAAACGCCGGGTGCGGCTGGTAGCGCACGCCGCGCTTGATCGGGATCTCATACACGGTGTAGGCGATGTCGCGCGCCGGGGCGTTCTCCGGCAACAGCCGGTTGCGGGCGTCGTAATAGCGCGGGACGGGGACGCGCTCGGCTGCGCTCGGGATCAGGGTGTACGGCCGCTTCAGGTAGTGGTACTGCAGCGGCGGCTCGTAGATCTGGGCGGTAAAAGTGATCTCGTTCGAGCTGTAGGACTGGACCGGGTCGAGATGCTTGGGGCGCTCCGCGAACGAACTGTACAGAATATTTTTCCCGGCATCCGAGGCCGGATAGGGATTGTTCCACGACGCGCCGCTGCATCCGGCCAGAAACGCGATTGCGATCAGTGCTGCGCGGGAGGGCAAATCCGACATCGGCGGACAGTGTAGCCCAAATGGATTCCGTATGGCACACAGGTACTTCGGGATGGGAATGGGTCATGCGCTATAATCTGCGTCGAGTATTTTCTGCCGCCGCGCTCCGCGGCTGTGACAGACGCACGTACGCGTGCGCCGTTCAACCGCCGGAACAACAAGAGGAACCGCCATGGCCTTTCTACAGGACAAGAAAATCCTCGTCACCGGCCTGCTCTCCAATCGTTCCATCGCCTACGGCATCGCCAAGGTCATGCAACGCGAGGGCGCAGCGCTCGCCTTTACCTTTCAGAACGACGACCTGCGCGACCGCGTAGCGCGTATCGCGCAGGAATTCGGCAACGTACCGTTGCTGCGCTGTGACGTGTCGAGCGACGAGGAGATCGCCGCACTGTTCTCCGAGCTCGGCAAGCATTGGAACGGGCTGGACGGCATCGTTCATTCCATCGCGTTCGCGCCACGTGAGGCGCTCAAGGGCGATCTGCTCGAGGGGCTCACCCGCGATGGCTTCCGCCTCGCGCATGACATCAGCTCGTACAGCTTCGCTGCGCTGGCGAAAGCCGGGCTGCCGCTGATGGAAGGACGCCGTGCCGCCTTGCTCACGCTCACCTATCTCGGCGCAGTGCGCTCGGTTCCGCACTACAACGTAATGGGGCTCGCCAAGGCGAGCCTCGAAGCATGCGTGCGCTACCTCGCCCAGAACCTGGGACCCAAGGGCATCCGCGTGAACGGCATCTCCGCGGGACCGATCAAGACACTCGCCGCCGCCGGCATCAGCGACTTCGGCAAGATATTCAAGTTCGTCGAGGACAACGCGCCGCTCAGGCGCAACGTGACGACCGAGGACGTAGGCAACGCCGCCGCGTTTTTGATGAGCGACCTCGCCGCCGGCATCACCGGCGAGATCACCTACGTGGACTGCGGGTTCAATACCACGGTGGGAGGAATGGCCGCAGCGGGAGAGTGATGAGTGCAAAGTGCAGAGTGCAAAGTCGGTTCTGCTGCGCCGCAGTTAAAACTCTGCATTCATCATTCATTACTCATCACTGCTTTTTCTCCAGCTGCTCCTTGCTGATCTTGACATCGGCCTTCTGCTTCAGGCTCGTGACATAGGCTGTCAGCTCTTCCTGTCCGAGCACCTGGCGTAGCGCCTCGGCAAACGCCTTGCGCTTCTCGGGCGGAATATTCTCGGTTTCCTGCACGCGGGTGATCCGCAGCAGTGTATAGCCTCCCTGGGGGGGTTCGAACCCGGCATAAGCGGGCAGCGTGGCAACATCCGTCCGGAACGCCTGCCGCACCGACGGCTCGGGGAGGCCGTTATGCTCGGCGCGGCTCACCAGCTGCGGCGTGCTCCACGCGATCTGGACGACCTTGCCTTGCCTGAGCTGCTCGGACAGGTTGCGGCCTTCCTGCGCCGCGAGCCGTCCCGCTTCGCGCAACAAGAGCTTTTTCTCGATTGCCGAGCGCACTTCGGCGAACGGCTGCATGCTCGCCGGTTTGTGCTCCATGACACGCGCCGCAACCAGCGTGCTCGGCGCCACTTCGATCGCCTCGGTGTTGCGACGGTTCTTCAAGACATCCTCGGAGAAAATAGCCTGCAACAGTTTGGGGTTGTTGAGCAGTGCGTCGTCCGCACGACCGTGGGTGATCCAGCCGCTCTGCTGCGGCGCCACCTTGATCAGTTCCCCCGCCGGCTTGAGGCTTTCCGACTGCTCGTAGACCAAGTTGTTGAAATGGTCCGCCGCCTCCGCGAACTTCTTCGCGGCGAGCTGCTTCCTGAGCTCTTTTTCGATCTGCGCGCGCACTTCCTCCAGGCTCTTTACCTGAGCGGGCTGGAGTGCCGTCAGTCGAATGATGTGAAACCCGAGCTTTGATTCCACCGGCGGCGATATCTCGCCCGGCTTGAGCTTGAACAGCGCCTCCTCGAATTCCGGGACGTCCTTCATCGTGCCACGGCTGATCCATCCCAGGTCCCCACCCCTCGTCGCCGATCCCGGATCCTGGGAGTGCTGTCTTGCGAGTTCGGCGAAGCTCGCCGGCCTCTGCGCGAGCTGCTGGTAGATACCGTCCGCCTTGGCGCGCGCTTTCTGCCTGGCATCGGCACCCGCCCCCGGATCGACGCTAACCAGGATGTGGCTCGCCTGGCGCGCTTCCTTGACCTCGAACTGGCCACGTTGGCCTTCGTAGTATTTCCTGACCTCCGCCGCGTCCAGCTGTATCTGCGGCAGCAGCGATTCGAGCGACAGCGTCACGTACTCGACGCGCACCTGCTCGGGAATCTGGAACTCGCTCTGGTTGGTGTCGTAGTAGTTTTTCGCGGCTTCGGCATCGAGCTTGACCCGGCCGATGAATTTCTCGGATCTGATGGTGTAGTGGCTTACCTCGCGCTGCTGCTCGGCAAGCCTGACCAGGCGCTCGGTCACGGTCTTCGGCACAAAATTGCTGTCGGCATAGCCGTCGGAGAGCTGCCGCAGGATCATATCCTGCCGCAGGCGCGCCTCGAACATCGCCGGGGTCATGCCCTCGGCCTTCAGGAACTGCTCGTAGCGGGTGAAGGAAAACTTGTTGGCCTCGTCCCGGAACAGGGGCAGCTCGCCGATGACGCTCTGCAGCTGCACATCGCTCAATGTCATCCCTGCGCGTAGCGCCCGGTCGAGCAGCACGCGCCGCTGAATCAGGCTCTCCAGCGTGACGTAGCGCAATTCGGGGTTGTCCAGCATCGCCGGATCGACACGCCCCTGCATCATGCGCTGTATCGCCTGTTGCCGCTCGCGCAGCGCCTGGCTGAATTCCTGCTGCGAGATGCGGTAGTCGCCTACGCGCGCCACCACTTGGGCTGCGTCGCCGAACCGAAAATAGGAGTCGATGCCGAAGAACGCGAACGGCAGGAAGATGAGGAAGAGCAGGCCCTGGATCAGCCGTTTGTGCTTGTAGACGAAATCAAACATAGAAAAGCAGTGAATAGTGAATCGTGAATGGTGAATCGTAAACCAATGTCAAGTTCCAGCGATATCCCTCGTCGGCGCCATTTACCATTCACCATTTACCATATACCCAGCAAAAAGGGCGAACCATGGTTCGCCCTTTTTGCTGAAAACTGGCGGAGTGGACGGGACTCGAACCCGCGACCCCCGGCGTGACAGGCCGGTATTCTAACCAACTGAACTACCACTCCTATTATGCAATGCGGAATAATCGGCGGAGTACGGGCATCGGAATGCTGACCGTCCCTTCACGCCCTCCCGCATTCCCCACCCCATATTCCGCATTGCATTGTTGGTGGGTGCTGAGAGGTTCGAACTCCCGACCTTCGCCTTGTAAGGGCAACGCTCTACCCACTGAGCTAAGCACCCGGTAAGCAGTCTGTGCCGGCAACCGCCCTCCGGTGCTGCGACGAAGTGTTTTGGGGCAGGCGCGTAGTCTGCGCGCCTACCCCAAAACGAAGCCTTTAGACTGCTGCCGGAAGTAGCTAGTTTACCGCGTCTTTCAAGGCCTTGCCAGCGTTGAACTTCGGCACCTTGGCGGCGTTGATCCTGATTTCCGCGCCGGTGCGCGGGTTGCGTCCCACGCGCGCTGCGCGTTTGCCCACCCTGAAGGTGCCGAACCCGACCAGGGTAACCGACTGGCCCCTTCTCAATGCGCCCTTGATTGCGTTGAGCGCTCCATCGAGCGCCTTTTCCGAAGCGGATTTGGTAATGCCGGCGGATCTGGCAACGACTTCGACAAGTTCAGATTTGTTCACTGGTATCCCCTTTCCTGAGCGGTGATAGAGATAAGCTTTCCCCCAAGCCAAACCTTCAAGCGGCGAAGGCGGCAGTGCGGAACAATCTTTGCGGTTGGTGTAGCGGCGAACGCCGTTAGAAATGCTCTAGCCGCTTTATAGCAAGCGCGGAAAGCGACTGTCAAGCAATCGCGCGCGAACTTGCGCGCGGCCAACGGTTGCCGTTGTGCGAATTGTCACAACGCAACTTTCGGACCACGTCGCGTCGTTATGGCGTCAATGTTTTACTGCGGCAGGCGCCGGCGCTTCGGTGACCGGCGGCAGCGCGACTTCCGGTTCATCCGCCAGCGGTTCGGGTTTGCGCTCGAGTGCCATCTCGAACACGTTTTCGATCCATTTCACCGGATGAATGTCGAGCCGGTTCTTAACGTTATCAGGGATTTCCACGAGGTCCTTCACGTTCTCTTCAGGAATCAGCACGGTCTTGATCCCGCCGCGGTGCGCCGCGAGCAGCTTTTCCTTGAGTCCGCCGATCGGCAGCACCTCGCCGCGGAGCGTGATCTCGCCCGTCATCGCAACATCCGAGCGCACCGGGATGCCGGTCAGCGCCGACACCATTGCGGTGCAGATGCCGATACCGGCGCTCGGGCCGTCCTTGGGCGTCGAGCCTTCCGGCAGGTGGATGTGGATGTCGTTCTTCTGGTAGAAGTCGGACGCGATGCCAAGCCGTTTGGAGCGGCTGCGCACGACCGACAGCGCTGCCTGCACCGACTCCTGCATCACCTCGCCGAGCTTGCCGGTGGTGGTCATCTTGCCTTTGCCCGTCATGATCGCCGCCTCGATGGTGAGGAGTTCCCCGCCAACCTCGGTCCAGGCCAGCCCGGCGACCTGCCCCACCTGGTTCTTCTTCTCGGCCATGCCGTAAGTGAAGCGTCGTACGCTGAGATACTTGTCGAGATTGCGCGTGGTGACCCCCACTTTGCGCTCCTCGCCCTCGCGAACCAGGGTCTTGACCACCTTGCGGCAGATTTTGGACAGCTCACGTTCCAGCGCGCGCACCCCGGCCTCACGCGTGTAATAGCGGACGATGTCGCGCACGGCACTCTCGGAGATGCCGAGCTCCTCGGGCTTGAGGCCGTGGTTCTTCATCAGCTTCGGCAGCAGGTGCTTGAGCGCGATGTTGACCTTCTCGTCCTCGGTGTAGCCCGAGAGCCGGATCGTCTCCATGCGGTCGAGCAGCGCCGGCGGAATGTTGAGCGTGTTCGCGGTGCACACGAACATCACGTCGGAGAGGTCGTACTCGACCTCGATATAGTGGTCGACGAAGGTGTGATTCTGCTCGGGATCGAGTACTTCGAGCAGCGCGCTCGCCGGGTCGCCCCTGAAGTCCATGCCCATCTTGTCCACTTCATCGAACAGGAACAGGGGGTTACGTACGCCCACCCGGGTCATGTTCTGCAGGATCTTGCCTGGCATCGAGCCGATGTAGGTGCGCCGGTGCCCGCGGATCTCCGCCTCGTCGCGCACGCCGCCAAGCGACATGCGCACGAACTTGCGATTGGTCGCGCGCGCCATCGACTGCCCGAGCGAGGTCTTGCCCACGCCGGGCGCGCCGACCAGGCACAGGATAGGCGCCTTCAGCTTGTCCACGCGCAGCTGCACGGCGAGGTACTCGACGATGCGCTCCTTCACCTTCTCCAGCCCGTGGTGGTCCTCATTGAGGATCTTTTCCGCGGCTACAAGATCGGTGCTGATCTTGCTCTTCTTCTTCCAGGGCAGCGAGACCAGCGCGTCAACGTAGTTGCGCACCACGGTCGCCTCCGCTGACATCGGCGACATGAGCTTGAGCTTCTTCAGCTCGCTTTCCGCCTTCTTGCGCGCCTCCTTGGGCATGTGCGCGGCCTTGATGCGCTTCTCGATCTCGTCGAGGTCGGCGCCTTCATCCATCTCGCCGAGCTCCTTCTGGATCGCCTTGACCTGCTCGTTCAAGTAGTACTCGCGCTGGCTCTTCTCCATCTGGCGCTTGACGCGTCCGCGGATGCGCTTCTCGACCTGCAGGATCTCGAGCTCGCCTTCGACCAGCTTCAGCAGGTGCTCGAGCCGCTGCTTGACGTTGAACATCTCGAGCACTTCCTGCTTCTGCTCGAGCTTGAGCGGCAGGTGCGCGGCGATGGTGTCGCCGAGGCGCCCGGCATCGTCGATCCCGGCGAGCGAGGTGAGGATCTCGGGCGGGATCTTCTTGTTGAGCTTCACGTACTGGTCGAACTGCTGGATCATGGTGCGCCGCATCGCCTCGGTCTCGTGATCCGCGGAGGTGTCGGACGCGACCGGCGTCACCGTAACGGCGTAGTGCGTCTTGACGTCAGTGATCTCGTGCAGCTTGGCGCGCTGGCTGCCCTCGACCAGCACTTTGACGGTACCGTCGGGCAGCTTCAGCATCTGCAGGATGTTGGCGATGCTGCCAATCGTGTAGAGATCATCCGGGCCCGGATCGTCCTTCGCCGCCGATTTCTGGGCGACCAGCACGATGCTCTTGCCCGCCTCCATCGCGGTTTCCAGCGCCTTGATCGACTTGGGGCGCCCCACAAACAGCGGAATCACCATGTGCGGGAACACCACCACGTCGCGCAGCGGCAGCAGCGGCATTGGGGTCAGGTTTTGCTCGTCAGACATCGCGTTTCACCGGGTTGAGTTTGATAGCGTCAAGATGGGGAAAATTCCTCAAAATTCAAGCGCAAACCGCATCATCATGATTCCAAACCGCTTTCGCGCGATGATCAATGCGCGGAGCCGGCCACCTTGGGCTGATCGGCGTAGATCAGCAGCGGCGGCGTATCGCCCGTGATGGTGTTCTCTTCCACCACCACCTTGACCACGTTCTCCATCGAGGGCAGGTCGAACATGGTGTTGAGCAGCGTAATCTCGAGTATCGAGCGCAGTCCCCGGGCGCCGGTCTTGCGCTCGAGCGCGCGCCGCGCGACCGACTTGAGGGCCGCCTCGCGCACCTCGAGCTCGACGCCTTCCATGCCGAACATCTTCTGGAACTGCTTGAGCAGGGCGTTCTTCGGCTGGGTCAGTATCTGGATGAGCGCGATCTCGTCGAGCTCTTCGAGCGTGGCCACCACCGGCAGCCGCCCCACGAATTCGGGTATGAGCCCGTATTTGATGAGGTCCTCGGGCTGGACCTCGCGCAACACCTTGGTGATGTCCTTGCGGTTGTCCCTGGAACGCACATCCGCCCCGAAACCGATGCCGCTCTTCTCCGATCTTGCGCGGATGATCTTGTCGAGCCCGTCAAACGCCCCGCCACAGACAAAAAGAATGTTGGTGGTATCGACTTGCACGAACTCCTGGTTGGGGTGCTTACGCCCGCCCTGTGGCGGCACCGAGGCGATGGTGCCCTCGATCAACTTGAGCAGCGCCTGCTGCACCCCCTCGCCGGAAACGTCACGTGTGATCGAGGGGTTGTCGGACTTGCGCGAGATCTTGTCGATTTCGTCGATATAGACGATGCCGCGCGCGGCCTTCTCGATGTCGTAGTCGCACTTTTGCAGCAGCTTCTGGATGATGTTTTCCACGTCCTCGCCGACGTAGCCCGCTTCGGTGAGCGTGGTGGCGTCCGCCATCACGAACGGCACATTGAGCAACCTGGCGAGGGTCTGCGCCAGCAGCGTCTTGCCCGAGCCGGTCGGGCCGATCAGCAGTATGTTCGACTTGGCAAGCTCGACGTCGTCGTTCTTGCTGATCGTTTTCAGCCGCTTGTAGTGGTTGTAGACGGCCACCGAGAGAATCTTCTTGGCGAGATCCTGCCCGATCACGTACTGGTCGAGAATGGCGCGGATCTCGCGCGGCACCGGCAGGTCGGACTTGGCGCCCTTGGCGCCGTGCTCGCCCTGGGTTTCCTCGCGGATGATGTCGTTGCACAGCTCGATGCACTCATCGCAGATGAATACCGACGGCCCCGCAATGAGCTTGCGCACCTCGTGCTGGCTCTTGCCGCAGAACGAGCAATACAACAGTTTTTCGCCGCCCACTTTGTCCGACATATGCCTTTCCCTGTTCTCCTGAGGCTACGACACTAAGCCATGCTTTCGGTTCTGCTCACCAGGACCTTGTCCACGATCCCGTAACTCACCGCCTGCTCGGCGCTGAGGAAATTGTCACGATCGGTGTCTTTCTCGATGGTTTTGATGTCCTGGTTGGTGTGCTTGGCCATGATCTCGTTGAGCCGCCCTTTCAGGTAAAGGATTTCCTTGGCGTGGATTTCCACGTCCGAGGCCTGGCCCTGGAATCCGCCCATCGGCTGGTGGATCATGACGCGCGAGTTGGGCAGGCAGAAACGCTTGCCCTTGGCGCCGGCGGCGAGCAACAGCGCGCCCATGCTCGCGGCGCCCCCGATACACAGAGTGGACACATTGGGCTTGATGAACTGCATGGTATCGTAAATGGCGAGCCCCGCCGCCACCGAACCGCCCGGCGAATTGATGTAGAACGAGACGTCCTTGTCGGGGTTTTCCGATTCGAGGTACAACAGCTGCGCGACGATCAGGTTGGCGGTGATCTCGGTCACGGGTCCGACGAGGAACACCACGCGTTCCTTGAGCAGGCGCGAATAGATGTCGTAGGCGCGCTCGCCGCGCCCGCTCTGCTCGATGACCATCGGGATCAAACCCAGGCCTTGCGGCTCGATGGTGCCTGTCATCGCTGATTCCCCATCAATTCGTCAAAACTGACCGCCTTGTCCGCCACCTTGGCGACGCCGAGCGCCCACGCCACAACGTTCTCCTCCAGCGCCGCGGACTCGATATCGCGCAGCCGCTCCGGTGAAGCATAAAACCATTTCACCACTTCCTCGGGCCGTTCGTAGCTCTGCGCCTGCTCTTCCACCAGCTCCCGCACCTGGTCGGGCTTGGAGTAGAGGTTGTGCGCCTTCACCACCTCACCGAGTATGAGGCCAAGATTGACCCGGCGCTGTGCCTGTTTCTCGAACATATCGGCCGGCAGCGGCACATCGTCTGTAACCTTGATTCCGCGCGCCGCGAGATCCTGGCGCGCCGCCATCTGCATGCGCTGGCCCTCCATCTGTACCAGTGTCTTGGGCGCCTCGATTTTGGTGGCGTCTAGCAGCGCCTGCATCACCTGCTCCTTGACGCGGTTCTTGAGCCGGACCTTGATCTCGCGCTCGAGGTTGGCCCTGATCTCGGCGCGCATTTTGGCGAGATCCCCGTCCTCGACGCCGAGGCTTTTCGCAAATCCGGCGTCCACCTCCGGCAGGCGCGGGGCGGCAATCTGTTTGACGGTGGTCTCGAAGCGGGCGGTTTTTCCTGCGACTTCCTTGCCATGATAATCGTCGGGGAAGCGCAATTCAAACGTCTTCGACGCGCCGCCTGTCATGTCGATCACATTCTTCTCGAAATCCGGCAGCAGCCGGCCTTCGCCCAGTACCGCGGCCTGGCCCTTTGCCGCCGAGCCGGGGAATTCGGCGCCGTCGATGGTGCCGTGAAAATCGAGCGTGACCCGATCGCCGTTCTGCGCGGCCCGCTCCACCGGCTCGTAGCGCACGCGCTGCTTGCGCATGATTTCGATGGTCTTGTCCACCTCCGCTTCGCTCACCTCCAGCACGGGACGGTTGATGATTGCTTTCGAGATGTCTCCCACGACCACGTCGGGATAGACCTCGAAGATCGCGCTATACTGAAACTCGGCTGCGCCCTCGTTGAGCGGCTTGGCCTCAAAGCGCGGATAACCCGCCACCCGCAGATTCTGCTGGCGCACCGCCTCGCCGAAACTCCTCTGCATGGCATCGCCGAGCACTTCCTGGCGCACCTTCAGGCCGAAGTGCTGCACGACGACCTTGAGCGGCACCTTGCCCGGGCGGAACCCGTGCATCTTCACCGTGCGCGTGAGGCGCTTCAGCCGGTTTTCGACCTCGTTGTCGATGTCCTCGGCGGGAAGCGTGACGCTGAGGCGCCGTTCGAGTTCGCTCAATCTTTCCAAATTCGCCTGCATCTTTCCTAAAGTGGTTTACGCCCGCGGCAGCACCACGCAGTCCGGGACGGCAAGCGGCGCCTCCCGGCCGCACCGAACACCAGGGCCAGGCTCGTCATCCCGCGTCCCCCCGTGGTGCGAAAGGAGGGACTCGAACCCCCACGCCTCGCGGCGCCAGAACCTAAATCTGGTGCGTCTCCCAATTCCGCCACTTTCGCGACTTTCTGATTGTAATATAATCAGGTGCGCACCGAAAGCTTGCAACCTGTCTTAAGGTTGCGACGCAATCCATTGAAAACAATCAGGATTCGCGTGGCCATAAATGGCCGTTAACCACTACGAAAATTTCCCCGTCGCATCGCTCGTTCTGCCACCCCGATTTCGCGATCCGGTAGCGCGGATCTACCGCTTTGCGAGGGAGGCCGATGACCTCGCCGACGAGGGTGTCACCCCCGATTCCGCCCGGCTTGAGCGGCTGGAACATTTCCGCGAGCAACTGCGCAGGATCGAGCGCGGCGCGTCCCCTGACATCCCGTGGTTTGAAGCGCTGGCCGCAGTGATCCGGGAGCACCGCCTGCCGATCGACGCCTTTGCCGATCTGCTTTCCGCGTTCGCGCAGGATGTCACGAAGAAACGTTACGCTGATTTTGCCGAGGTGCTCGATTACTGCCGGCGCTCGGCGAATCCGGTGGGACGGCTGCTGCTCGTGCTCTACGGGGCATTAACGCCTCAGAACCTCGCCTATTCGGACGCGGTGTGCTCGAGCCTGCAGGTGATCAATTTCCTGCAGGACATCGCGATCGATTACCGCAAGGGGCGCGTCTACCTGCCGCAGGACGAGCTGGCGCGTTTCGAGGTGAGCGAGGAGCAGATCGCGCGCGGCGACACCGGCGGCAATTGGCGAGCGTTCATCGCGTTCCAGAGCGAACGCGCGCGGACGATGCTCATGAGCGGCGCGCCTCTCGGCCGCGTACTCACCGGCCGCATCGGGCTGGAGATGCGCATGATCATCCAGGGCGGCGACCGCATCCTCACCAAGATTGCGGCAGTCGGCGGCGACGTCTACCGGCAGCGGCCGGTGCTCCGTCCCCATGACTGGGTATACATGACCTTCCGCGCGCTGGCGGCATGATCATGGATCCACACCGCTACTGCCAGGAGAAGGCCGCAGCGAGCGGCTCGAGCTTCTATTACAGTTTCCTGTTTCTGCCGGAGGACAAGCGCCGCGCGATCACCGCCCTCTACGCATTCTGCCGCGAGGTGGACGACGTGGTGGACGAGTGCTCGGACGCTGCGGTGGCGCGCATGACGCTCGCCTGGTGGCGCAAGGAAGTGGCGGCGATCTATCACGGCCAGCCGCAGCATCCGGTGGCACGCGCGCTCGGCGCGCTGCCGCCGCGGTTCAACCTGCCGGAGGAACGGTTGAAAGAGATCATCGACGGCATGGAAATGGACCTCGAATGCAACCGCTACCCCGACTTCCAGGCTCTCAAGCTCTACTGTTACCGCGTGGCGAGCGTGGTGGGTCTGCTGTCCGCGGAGATCTTCGGTTACCGGGATCGGCGCACGCTCGATTACGCCGCGGACCTCGGCATGGCGTTCCAGCTCACCAACATCATCCGCGACGTGGGCGAGGACGCGCGCCGCAACCGCGTCTACCTGCCGCTCGACGAGCTGGAGCGGCACGGCGTCAGCGTTACCGACATCGCGCAGGGGCGCGAGACCGACAATTTCCGGCGCCTGATCGAATTCCAGATCGGGCGCGCGCTCGGCTACTATCGGCAGGCGTTTGAGAAGCTGCCCGCGGTGGACCGCAGGACGCAGCGCGCCGGTATCATCATGGCGGCGATCTACCAGACGCTGCTCGATGAGATCAGATCCGACGGTTGCCATGTGCTCACCCAGCGCATTTCGCTCACGCCCATTCGCAAGCTGTGGATCGCGTGGAAAACCTGGATCAAAGGCTAAAAGCGTGAATCGTGATTCGTGAATCGTGAATCGACCAAAAACCGGCGAGTCGTAGTCCTTCGCCCTTTCCCCCGGTCTGTACACGGTTCGGGGGAGAAGGAGAGGGTTAGGGTGAGGGGGCGTCGAATCACGACTCACGAATCACGCCTTTGGTCGTATAATCAGCCACGTTTCGCCCGAGAGAGCCGATATGCAGACCAGGATACCCTGCGTGGTGATGCGCGGCGGCACGTCGCGCGGTCCATTCTTCCTCGCATCCGACCTTCCTGCCGACCCCAAGGCGCGCGCGGACGTGCTGCTCGCGGTGATGGGCTCGCCGCACGAAATCCAGGTGGATGGCATCGGCGGCGCGCACTCGGTGACAAGCAAGGTGGCGATCATCAGCAAGTCGAAGAATCCCGACGCGGACGTGGATTACCTGTTCGCCCAGGTGCAGATCAACGAGAGGATCGTCGATACCAAGCCCAACTGCGGCAACATGCTGGTGGCGGT
>JAHFRO010000021.1:24278-32236 GCA_023266245.1 Betaproteobacteria bacterium
CCGCGCAAGGGCGGCACCATCACCTCGCGCTTCTTCGTCCCCGATGCCTGCCACAAGGCGCACCCGGTAACCGGCACAGTGTGCATCGCCTCGGCCTGCGCCATACCCGGCACGGTGGCCTCGAAAATCGCGCCCCTCCCACCGGCACCGCAGGGCGTAGTCAGGATCGAACATCCTTCGGGCATGATTGTCATTGATTTCGACGCGGATCTTGCCGGGCCGAACCCGCTGCTCCGGCGCGCCGCGCTGATCCGCACCGCGCGCCGCATTTTCGAAGGCCAAGTGTGCATCCCCGAGCAAGTGTGGCCGGGCCGCGTTGCCGGGACCACCAAGCTCGCCACCACCACCGCCTAGCGGCGGTCGGTCCCGACCGTTTCTGCGCCCATACACGCCCCCGCACGAACGCATGCAGGTGGCCGTGATCGGCGGTGGTTACGCTGGCATGGCCGCAGCGGTGACGCTCGCCGGGCAGCACGTACCCGTCACCGTGTTCGAGGCGGCGAACACGCTGGGGGGGCGGGCGCGGCGCGTCGAGCACCGCGAGCTGGCGCTCGACAACGGACTGCACATCCTGATCGGCGCCTACCGCGAAACCCTGCGCCTGATGCAACTGGTAGGCAGTGATCCCAGGCTGCAGCTGCTGCGGATCCCGTTCACGTGGATAATCCACGAGCGCTTCTCGCTTAAGGCGGCGCGCCTGCCCGCGCCGCTCAACCTGCTCTACGGACTGCTTGCCGCACGCGGTATTTCCTTCGGGGAGCGCCTTTCCGCCGCGCGCTTCCTGCTACACATGCGCCACCAGGACTACGCGCTGCCGCAGGACGTGAGCGTCACGCAGCTGCTCGATGAGGAGCGGCAGAGCGCCGGCGTCTCGCGGCTGCTGTGGCGGCCGTTGTGCGTATCGGCGCTCAACACCCGTCCGGGGGCGGCGTCGGCGCAGGTGTTTCTCAACGTGCTGCGTGACAGTCTGGACGCGGACCTCGCGGCAAGCGATCTGCTGCTGCCGCGCGTTGATCTAACGCGGCTGTTTCCCGAACCTGCGGCCGCCTACGTCGAGGCGCACGGCGGCGCGGTGCTCACCGGACAGCGTGTCACCGCGATCGATCAGAGCCCGGATGGCTACACCGTGCGTTTCACCGCGGGCGAGGACACCTTCAGCCATGTGGTATGCGCGCTGCCGCCCCAACACGTCGGGGCTTTTCTGTTCGGCATCTCGGCGCTCGCCGAGGTCGCCGAGGCGATCGACCGGCTCGCCTACCAGCCGATCTACTCGGTTTACCTGTGTTACCCGCAAGAGGTGCGGTTACCCGCCCCGATGCTGGGATTCGACAGTGCCCTGCTGCAATGGGCCTTCGACCGCGGCACACTGTGCGGGCAGAAAGGGGTGATCGGGCTGGTGATCAGCGCCGAGGGCGAGCACCAGGAGCTCGCCCAGGACGAGCTCGCACGACTGGCGCACCAGGAATTGCAGCAGCAGCTGGGGCTGCTCCCCTCCCCGTTGTGGCACCGGGTGATTGCCGAGAAGCGTGCCACCTACGCCTGCACGCCCGCCCTCAGGCGGCCGGAACCGCAGACACCGCTGCGGAACTTTTTCCTTGCCGGCGATTACACCGCGAGCGGGTATCCGGCCACCCTCGAGGCAGCAGTAAGGAGCGGCATCGGCGCAGCCCGCATGATCTTGAATAGCGTGAGTCGTGATTCGTGATTGGTGATTCGTGTCCCTCAGCCCATTGCCTCCCCGAAAGCGGGGAACAGCAGAGTGCTTCCGATTTACCTGGTCTTTCGACTCACGATTCACGACTCACGAATCACGCTCCAGGGCGCTCGGTACCGTAACGCGCTCTATAATAACGGCAGGTTTCGAAAAAACAGACGGAGTAAAAAGTGACGCAACGCGAAGCGATGGAATACGACGCGGTCGTCGTCGGCGCCGGTCCCGCCGGCCTGGCCGCGGCGATCCGACTGAAGCAGCTTGCCGCGCAACACGGTGGTGAGGTCAGCGTCTGCGTGCTGGAGAAAGGCTCCGAGGTCGGCGCGCACATCCTGTCCGGGGCGGTGATCGACCCGCGCGCACTCAACGAGTTGTTCCCCGACTGGCAGGAGCGCAATGCGCCGCTCAATTCACCGGTCACCGAGGACCGCTTCCTGTTCCTGACCGGGAGCGCATCGTACAAAGTGCCGGACTTCATGCTGCCGGTATGCTTCAAGAATCGCGGAAACTACGTCGTGAGCCTGGGCAACGTTTGCCGCTGGCTGGGACAACAGGCGGAGGGGCTCGGCATCGAGATCTTCCCCGGATTCGCCGCTGCCGAGGTGCTTTATCGCGACGACGGTGCGGTGCACGGAGTGGCCGCCGGCGACGTGGGGGTGGGCCGCGACGGCCGGCCGACCGCGAATTATCAGTCAGGCATAGCCTTGCACGCCAAGTACACCTTTTTTGCCGAGGGTTGCCGCGGTCATCTCGGCAAGCAGCTCGAGCAGCGCTTCCATCTGTGCGCCGGGGCCGACCCGCAGGTCTACGGCATCGGCCTCAAGGAACTGTGGGAAATCAGGTCCGACAGACATCAACAGGGACTCGTCATCCACACCGCGGGCTGGCCGCTCGCCAATGACACCTACGGCGGCTCGTTTCTCTATCACCTCGAGAACCATCAGGTTTCGATCGGCTTTGTGGTGGGGCTCGATTACAGCAACCCGTACTTGAGCCCGTACGAGGAGTTCCAGCGCTACAAGATGCATCCCGCGATCCACCCTTTCCTCGAAGACGGCAAGCGCGTCGCTTACGGGGCACGGGCGATTGCCGCCGGGGGGCTGCAGTCGCTGCCGAAACTCACCTTCCCCGGCGGATGCCTGATCGGCGACGATGCTGGCTTTCTCAACGCCTCGCGCATCAAGGGCAGCCATGCGGCAATGAAATCAGGAATGCTGGCCGCGGAAGCGGCGTTCGCCGCACTTGCTAACGGCCGTGCCAACGACGAGCTTGCCGCCTATCCGGCAGCCTTCCGCGCAAGCTGGCTCTACGAAGAGCTTCACCGCGCCCGCAACTTCAAGCCCTGGATGAGCAAGGGCCTTGCGGTCGGTACCCTGATGGTCGGCGTGGACCAGATCGTGTTCGGCGGCAGGGCCCCCTGGACGCTGCACCACGGCCATGCCGACCATGAGACGCTCAGGAACAAGGCCCAAGTGAAACCGATCGCCTACCCCAAGCCCGATGGTGTGATCACCTTCGATCGCCTGTCATCCGTCTTCGTCTCGAACACTAATCACGCCGAGGACCAGCCGTGCCATCTCAGGCTCAAGGACCCGGCGATCCCGATCAAGGTCAATCTCGAGCTCTACGACGCGCCCGAGCAGCGTTACTGCCCTGCCGGTGTCTACGAGATCGTGCGCGACGCCGACGGCGGAAATCCACGGCTGCAGATCAACGCCCAGAACTGCGTGCACTGCAAGACCTGCGACATCAAGGATCCGACGCAGAACATCGTGTGGGTTGCGCCGGAGGGCGGCGGCGGCCCAAACTACCCCAACATGTGATGCCGCGGCTTACGCCGTAACGGTCTGGTTCTGGTCTTCTGCCATGAGACGCCTCCTTGCATTAATGCGATCGCGGCTGATGCGCGTGGTGATGACAGTGGCGCTGACCGGCCTGATCGGCGCACTGCTGGTCGCAACCATTTATTTCACGCGCTACGACTTGCAGTGGATCGCGTTTCTCGGCGGAATACTGTTCGCCGCGGTGCTGGCGATGGCAAGCCACGCTTCCAAGGCCGAATGGCTGATCTCGCGGCGTACCAAGCAACTCGAGCGCGCGCGCGATCAACTCACACAGGAAACCGCGCGCAGCCGTAACACCGCCGAGGCGATGCGCATCGCCGAGGCGAGAATGCGGCTCGTCACCGACGCCCTGCCGAGCCTGATCCTTTACGTGGACCGCGACGAACGCTGCCGCTACCACAACCGCGCGGTGCAGGAAAAAGCCGGCCTCACCGCAGACAAGATCGACGGACAGCCGCTGCGAGACATCGTCGGCGATTCCGTCTATCTCAATATCGTTCCACACATTGCGGAAATCCTGCCCGGCAAGACCGTGGACTACGAGCTTGCTTGGGACAGCCCCGACGCAGGAGACCTCATCTACACCGCGCGGCACATCCCTTATCCACCCGATGAAACCCAGCCGCGCGGATTTTACCTGTTGCTCACGAGGGCCTCCCTGCAACTCGCTCCCCAAGCGCCGGCCGTTACCCAAGCAGGCGAGCCGACGCCGGACGCGGGCGGTGACGCGCTCCTCGTCTCAGGGGAAGGTGGGGAAATGCTGTACCTGCGTTCCATCACCGACGAGTTGATGGGCTGGGACGATCCGCGCGCCAAGCTGGTGCGCGCGCTGAAGGAAAACCAGTTCCTGCTGTTCGCGCAGAAGATCCGGCCGCTCAAGACCGGCGCGCCCGACCCGTTGTGCTACGAAATCCTGCTGCGCCTGCAGGAGGAGGAAGACAATCTGCTGCCTCCGGGCGGCTTCATCCCGGTGGCGGAGCGCTACGGCATGATGGAGGATCTCGACCGCTGGGTGGTGCGCAACCTGATCGCGTGGTGCCTGGAGAAGCAGCGCAGCGACCCGGCGTGGCGTATCCCGCTCTATTGCGTGAACCTGTCCGAAGCCGCCGTGACGGGTCCCGAGTTTGCACACTTCGTGCGCGGAGAGCTGGAGCGTTCCGCCTTTCCGGCGCGCTCGCTGTGCTTCGAAATCGGTGAACAGGACGTGCTCAACCACCACGCCAACGTGCAGCGCTTCATCGCCGCGCTCAAGCCCACCGGTTGCCGCTTTACCGTCGATGCTTTCGGCAGCGTGAAGGTGTCTTTCTCGCACCTGAAGGGCCTGGCGATCGACTTCATCAAGATCGACGGCATCATCATCCAGAACATTCTGCGGGATCCGTCCGAGCTCGCCAAGACGCGCGCCATTAACATGGTGTGCCAGAAGGTCGGCATCCGCGCCATCGCCGAGTTCGTCGAAACCAACGAAACGCTCGACAAGCTGCGCGAGATCGGCGTGGATTACGTGCAGGGTTTCGGCATCGCGCTGCCGGGACCGATCGCCGCACAAGACTGAATCGCGCGGAAAACCGATCAGCCGCCGAGCATCGCCTTCTTGAGGCTCGCGTCGGCCGGCTGTTCCCCCAGCCAGACCCTGAGCAGCGCGCGGTTGAACTCCTCCCCGGGAATCGTGCCCTTGTTGTCGCCGTTGACAAGGACGCGCGTGCCGATGCCGGGCAGATAATCCAGCACGATAACGTCCCCGGTCTTGGCCGCCTTAATCGCGTTGAAGATGCCTTCGAGCTGTTTCACCTGCGGCTCGATCCGGGCGAGCTGCTCCGGCGTGTGGTTGTTCCTGAGGCCGTCGTTGAGCGCGGAGAACAGCTGCTCGGCGGTGAGCTCGCGCAGCAGATGCATTGCCACGCGCTTCGCGCCGGTGTCGGCAAATACCGCTTCCGCGCTGTTCTTCTTCTGCTGCAGGTAGAGCGCGCCGACATAGACCTTGAAGAATACGCGCGTGCGCACGCCGGCGCCGTTCAGCACCAGCTCCGGCCCGGCATCGGCCACCCGCACCTGGTCGGCGATCTTGACGCCCTCGATCTCGGCCGCGCCACAGCGCAGCGCCACTGCCATCAGCACAACGAAGAGCAATCGCACCATCACACTCACCTCCTTCCGGACCCTCGCCATCATCAAGTCCAGCTCATTATAGGAACAGCCTGCCAACCCACCAGGCGACACCGGCGATGAATGCGGAACAAGGAATGGTAAGGATCCAGGCCCACACGATTCCGCCAGCGACGCCCCAGCGCACTGCGGAGACGTTGCGCGCAGATCCGACACCGACGATCGCGCCGGTGATCGTGTGAGTTGTCGACACCGGGATTCCAAACCCGGTCGCGAGAAACAGGGTAGCCGAACCGGAGAGGTCGGCGCACACGCCGTTCACCGGCATCAGCTTCGTGATTCTCTGCCCCATGGTCTTCACGATGCGCCAGCCGCCTAACAGGGTGCCCAGCGCGATCGTCACGTAGCACATGATCACCACCCACGCCGGGATCGGCTGGTCGCTGGCCGAAATCCCGGCGGAAATCAACAATATCCAGATGATGCCCGCGGTCTTTTGCGCGTCGTTGCCTCCGTGCCCCAGGCTATAGAGGGAAGCCGACACCAGCTGCACCCGCCGGAACCACCTGTTGACGCGCGCCGGCGTGGCACGGAAGAACAGCCAAGATACCGCCACCATCAGCAACGACCCGAGCAGGAATCCCAACGCCGGCGAGATGACGATGAACGCAACCGTCTTCGTGAGCCCGCTTGCGACGAGTGACCCCGTGCCGCCCTTGGCGACACCTGCCCCGATCAGCCCGCCGATCAGCGCGTGTGACGAGCTCGCGGGAATCCCGTAATACCAGGTGATGACGTTCCAGCTGATCGCGCCAACCAACGCTCCGAACACGACCTGATGGTCCACCACTGCGGGGTTGACGATGCCCGTGCCGATGGTCGTCGCGACCTTCACGTGGAACACGAACAGCGCGGCGAAATTGAACAAGGCCGCAACGAAAACGGCTTGGTAGGGCTTCAGCACGCCGGTCGAGACGACGGTGGCGATGGAGTTCGCGGCATCGTGGAAGCCGTTCAGGAAGTCGAAGGCGAGAGCGACCAGCACGAGGAACACCAGCACTTCAAAGCTCATCGGGACCACCGGTTTTTTTCGTTATTGAATGCGTTCTGGCGAACGGGCAGCGCCGCCGCTCAGGAATTTTCGAGTACGATGCCTTCGATGATGTTGGCGACGTCCTCGCAGGTATCGGTCACTGTTTCCAGCGTCTGGTAGACTGCGCGCAGCTTGATCAGCTCGCGCACGTCGGGTTCGTCGCGGAACAGCTTGGCCATCGCCGCGCGCATGACGTGATCGGCCTCCGACTCGAGCCGGTCGATGTCCTCGCACGCGGCCATGATGGCAGCGGCGTTGTCCATGTTCGACAGCAATCCCACCGCAGACCTGACTTTCTCGGCACACGTCACGCAGATATCGGCAAGTCTTTTTTCCTCGGGGGTGACGACCCGAATATCGTAAATAATTATCAGCTGCGCCGCGTCCTCGACCTGATCGAGGATGTCGTCCATCTTCGTGATCAGCTTGTGGATGTCCTCGCGATCGAGCGGTGTGATGAAGGTCTTGTGCAGCAGCTCGATCGCGCTCCGGGTGATCCTGTCGGCGCGCTTCTCGGCCGACTCGATGTTGTGGGCACGGCGCTCGACATCGTCGCCGCTTGCCATCAGCAACGCGAGCTCGCGGCTGCCCTGCACTATGAGCTCGGCATGCTCATTGAACAGGTCGAAGAACCGCCCTTCTCTAGGCATCATCCATGCAAACATGGCACTCCCCTATCGCGGATTTCCCGCGGCTTGTCAATCAGAACAGCCTGAATCCGCCGCCTCCGCCGAGCATCGCGTCGCGCAGCCGTCCGTCCACCGGTTTCTTGCCGATCCAGATGCGCAGCAGCGCCCTGAAGAAATCGTCGCCCGGTATCGTGATCTTCTCTTCGCCGTTGACGATGATACGCGTGCCGACGCCGGGCAGGAAGTCGATGAACACCACCCCGTCCCGCTTCAGCACGCCGATCGAGCTCATCATGCGATTGAGGTCGCGCAGGCGCTTTTCGACCAGCGCGATTTCGGCCGGAATGTGGTTGGCGGCGATCGCGTCATTGAGGGATGCAATGAGCTCCTTGGCCGTGAGTTCGTCTTTCAGCACGTGCATCAGCACCCGCTTCGGGCCGGGATCGGCGAGCACGTCTTCCGCGCTCTTTTTCTTCGACGTGAGGTAGAGCGCGCCGACGTACATCTGCACCGTCATCAGCTTGTGGCGCACGCCGGCGCCGTTCAGCACCAGCTCCGGGCCGCCCTTGCCGAGC
>JAHFRO010000021.1:32336-39644 GCA_023266245.1 Betaproteobacteria bacterium
GGGTGCCCGAGCGCGATCGCGCCGCCCAGCGGGTTCACCCTGGCGTGATCGAGCCTGAGGTCCTTCATCACGGCGAGCGACTGCGCGGCGAACGCTTCGTTGAGCTCGATCCAGTCCACGTCATCCTGCTTGAGACCTATCTGCTTCAGCACTTTCGGTATCGCCTTGACCGGGCCTATGCCCATGATCTCCGGCGGGACGCCGGCAACGGCGTAGCCCATGAAGCGGCCTATCGGGCGAACATTGAAACGCGCCAGCGCCGCCTCGCTCATCAGCACCACCGCCGCCGCTCCGTCGGACATCTGCGAGCTGTTGCCGGCGGTGATGCTGCCCTTGGCCGCGAAGGCCGGCCTGAGCTTGGCCAGCGCCTCGGGCGAAGTGTCGCGGCGCGGTCCTTCATCGTTCGTCACTTCGCGCGCGCTCACCCGCACTTCGCGTGTCGCGAGGTCGGGCATGCGCTCGTCTATGGTGTACGGCGTCACTTCGTCCTTGAACTCGCCGCTGTCAGTGGCGCGGATCGCGCGGCGATGGCTTTCCGCGGCGAACATGTCCTGCTCCTCGCGGCTCACCTTCCACTGCGCCGCAACCTTCTCCGCGGTGATGCCCATGCCGTAGGCGATTGCGACGTTCTCGTTCTTCTCGAAGACCGCCGGACTGAAAGTCGGCTTGTTGCCGCCCATCGGCACCATGCTCATGCTCTCGGTGCCTGCGGCAATCATCACGTCGGCCTCGCCGAGCCGGATGCGGTCGGCGGCAAGCGCCACCGCCTGCACTCCCGAGGAGCAGAAACGGTTGATGGTCATGCCCGAGACGCTGTTGGGAAATCCCGCGAGCAGCAAACCGATGCGTGCTACGTTCATGCCCTGCTCCGCCTCGGGCATGGCGCAGCCGACGATCACGTCCTCGATTGCCGCCGGATCCAGCCCCGGGCATTTCCTAAGCACGCTCTTCAGCACGTACGCCAGCATGTCGTCAGGACGCACGTTCCTGAACATGCCGCGCGGTGCCTTGCCCACCGGAGTTCTCGTGGCTGCAACGATGTATGCATCTTGAACTTGCTTACTCATGATTAACCTCTAACAAAGTCAAAAGCCTCACCGCGAAGGACGCAAAGGACGCAAAGGAAACCCATAGACGGAAAATGAAAAAAACCATCATTTCATCATTCCGCACCCTTCCACACCTGCCAAAAACAATTTTCCTTTTGCATTTGCCCTTCCTTGGCGTCCTTGGCGTCCTTGGCGGTTCAGCTGTCAGTTTCTGAGTGGCTTCCCGGTCTTGAGCATATGCTCAATCCGGGCCTGCGTCTTCTCGGTGGCGATCAGCTCCATGAAGTGCTGTCGCTCGAGGTCGAGGAACCACTGCTCGTCCACCAGGCTCCCCGCCTCGACGTCGCCGCCGCACATCACGGTCGCGACCTTCTGGCCGATCAGGTAGTCGTGCTCGGAAATGTGCCCGCCTTCGAGCAGGTTAACCATGAACGCCTTGATGGTGGCAATCGCACTGCGGCCCGCGACTGGGATCGCGGTGGCCCTGAGCGGCGGACGGTACCCCGCGGCGGCGAGCGCGCGCAGCTCCGCTTTCGCGATCTCGAGCAGCTCGAAGCGGTTCATCACGATCCTGTCGGTCGGCCGCAGGTAGCCGATCTCGCGCGCGTGCTCGGCGCTGCGTCCCACTTCCGCCATCGCCACCGCCTTGAAGTACTTCTGCAGGAACGGCGACATCTCGCCGCCCTTGGCATCGGCCACCGCGCGCAGCGCGAACTCCTTGCAGCCGCCCCCCGCCGGCAGCAGCCCCACGCCGACTTCCACCAGCCCGATGTAGCTCTCGAGCGTCGCCACCGCGCGGTCGGAGTGCATGATGAATTCGCAGCCGCCGCCTAGCGCCAGCCCGTCCACCGCGGCGACCGTAGGCACCATCGAATATTTCAATGCCTGGGTGGTTTCCTGGAACTGCTCGACCAGGCGTTCCACCTCCGCGAGCTTGCCGGCCATCAGCTGGTCGGCAACGCCCAGCTGGCGCGCGGCCTTGAGCGCCAGCGACTCGGCTTCGCGCTTGAATTGCCTGAAGAGCCTCCCCACCGCCGACGGCTGCGCGGGCCTGGCGCCCGCCGCCGGCGTCTTCTTGAGGTTGGCCCCCACCGAAAACGGCGGCTCGGACTGCCAGATGATAAGGCCCATGTAGTTGCGCTCGGCCTCCTCCAGCGCCTGCAGCACGCCGTCGAGCACATCGTCGCCAATCGCGTGCATCCTGCTCTTGAAGCTGACGATGGCGATGTCGTCGCCCGTGTGCCAGCAGCGCACGCCGTCAGTCTCGAAGAGGGTCACGCCGTACTTCACCTCGTCGCCGAGCAGGCGGTCGGGGAAAGCCTGGCGCTGGTAGACCGGCAGCGCCGAACGCGGCTTGTAGGCATTCTCCGCCGGCGAGAAGGAACCTCGTGTGCTGTGCACGCCGGTGCGGCCGGGCTCCATCGCCCACGCTGGCAGCGGCGCGTTGGCCATCGCTTTTCCGGTGGCAATGTCCTCCGAAATCCAGTTTGCGACCTGATGCCAGCCCGCCGCCTGCCAGATCTCGAACGGCCCCTGGTTCCAGCCGAAGCCCCAGCGGATCGCCAGGTCGAGATCGCGCGCGTTGTTGGCGATCTCGGCGAGATGCGCGGCGCAGTAGTGGAAGGAATCGCGGAAGATGGACCACAGGAACTGCGCCTGCGGGTTGCTGCTCGCGTGCAGCTGCGCGAAGCGCTCCGCGACGTTGCGGTTCTCCAGTGTCTCGATCACCGCCTCGTCGGCGCGGCCGTCGGACAACCGGTAGTTCCCGGTCTTGAGATCGAGCACGTGGATGTCATTACCCATCTTCTGGTACACCCCGCGCCGGGTCTTCTGCCCCAGCGCGCCCTGGTCTATCAGCCCCTTGAGCCAGGCCGGCACCGCGTAATAGCGGTGCCACGGATCGCCGGGGAGCGTGTCCTTCATGGTGTTGACCACGTGCGCGAAAGTGTCGAGACCCACCACGTCAGCGGTGCGGAACGTCGCGCTCTTGGGGCGGCCGATGAGCGAGCCGGTGAGCGCGTCAACGGTATCGAAGCCGATGCCGAGACGCTGTGCATGATGGATGGTCGCCAGCATGGAAAACACGCCAACCCGGTTGGCGATGAAGTTGGGCGTGTCCTTGGCGCGGATCACGCCCTTGCCGAGCGTGGTGACGAGGAATTTCTCGAGCTCGTCGAGGATCGCTCCGTCGGTGTCACTCGCCGCGATGAGCTCGACCAGATGCATGTAGCGCGGCGGGTTGAAGAAGTGCACGCCGCAGAATCTTTTCCGCAGCTCGTGCGGAAAAGATTGTGAAAGTTTGTTGATCGAGAGGCCGGACGTGTTGCTGGCGAAAATGGTGCGATCGCCGATATAGGGAGCCACTTTTCGGTACAGATCCGCTTTCCAATCCATCCGTTCCGAAATGGCTTCAATGACGATGTCGCAATCCCTCAGCCGCTCGAGATGCTGCCCATAGTTTGCAGGCTCAATTAAGCCCGCTTTCGATGAAATCGAGAGCGGGCTTGGCTCGAGCTTTTTCAGGTTGTCGATCGCCTTCAGCACGTTGCCGTTGGGGTCGCCTTCCTTCGCGGGTAGCTCGTAGAGGACGGCGGCGACGTTAGCGTTGACCAGATGCGCAGCGATCTGTGCGCCCATCACCCCCGCGCCGAGCACTGCGGCCTTGCGCACGATAAAGGGAGGAGCAACCGGCATGTCATTCCCGCGACTGGAGAGGGAATTTTAGCACGCGGCCGCGACCGAAAATAAAAAAGCCGGGCGGTAGCCGCCCGGCTCTTGGCGCATTTCGCCCCGTCTAAAACGAGTGCGAGTACTGGACGGAGAAAATGTCGGCCTTGTTATCGAACTTGCCGATCAGTGCGCCAGGCACGCCCGTCACTGCGACATTCACTCTGGCGTCGCGGATGAACTCGTGGGCATATCCCAAATCAAGCACTCCGGCCTTCGACACCCGGTACTGCACCCCTGCCGCTATCCAGGTGCGATCCTGATCCGGCAGGCGTGGAGTGCGCGTGGCGTCTTTCGTGGGCGTCTTATCGTAAGCCACGCCAAAGCGGAGCTTCATCTGGTCGTTCATCTTGTAGTTGGCGCCGACCCCGAAGCGCCACGTGTCCGACCACTGAAACGCGAGCGAAGTAAGCGTAGATCCCACCGCTCCACCCGCCGAAGCGGTCGTGCGGATGACAGTCAACTGCTGCACCGTGCTCCATTTGGTCCAGGTGAGGTCACCCATCAGCTCCCATTTCGGATTGAGTATGTGGAACACGCTAATCGAAGCACTGTCCGGCACCCTCAGGTCGGCCCTGATCCCACCGTTCAGTGCCGCAAGCCCGCTGAAGACCGCCGTCCCCTCGAGTTCATACTTTATCGAGGAGCGATACGTCGCGCCAATGCGTGTGCTGGGCGTAGCCTGTGCCAGCAACCCGAGATTGAACCCGTATCCGATGTCGTCGGCACTCACGTTGGCGATGCCGGCTGCGCCCGCGAAATTCGTGAGCTCGGCTTCAAGCCTTTGAACACTGAACCCGGCGCCGATGGACACCGTGTCGCTCGCCTTGAACGCGACCGACGGGTTGATGTTGACCGATTTGACCTCGGATTTTAGGGCGGTCAACTGGCCGCGCCAGCCGTTGTCATACTCGGTTTTGAGGCCAAAGGGAGCGTTGAGGGCAAGCCCGAAGCGCCACTGCGGATTGACATCCATCGTGAAAAACGCGTTGGGGACGACCGCCCAACTCCCGCCGTCGCCGCCGTCTCCTGTGCCGGGGGCCGCGAACGCGCCGGTCGAGCCCTGGTTCTGGAATTTGAACGATGGCCTCAACATGTGCAGAGCGCCGGCAATCTGCTTGCCGCTGGGCAGTAACATCATCCCCGCCGGGTTGTACCACGCGACACTGGCGTCGTCGGCCGCCGCTGCGCCTCCCGCGAAGGCGTTGCCCGTCCCGCTCCCGCTCTGCGTGCCGATCCCGAATCCCCCCGCGACGGCACTCGATGCCAATCCGCCCAAGGCCGCGGCGACCGCGAGCGACGTCAGCTTCTTCCTGATCGTAGTCATGATTTCTCCCCCTCTAATGCAAATGCGGTTACGGCTGTAACCCGACAAATTAGCTCGTATCTTACTCCGCGCCGACGTTTTTACAACAAGCCGCCGCTTATCCCCGTTATTGTTGCGCTGAAACAACACGGGGCCGCCGATTCTCATCCACCGCGACATAGGTGAGCGTCGCCTCGGTGACCTTCACGATCTCTTCTCGCTCCGGCTTGCGCTGGGCGTAGACCTCGACATTGACGGTGATCGAGGTGCGCCCCACCCGCACCACCTCCGCGTACAAGCTCACCAGGTCACCCACGAACACTGGCTGCTTGAACAGAAACGAGTTGACCGCGACGGTGGCGACCCTGCCCTTGGCGAGCCGCACCGCGGGTATGCTGCCGGCGATGTCCACCTGCGCCATGATCCAGCCGCCGAAGATGTCGCCGGTGTGGTTGGCGTCGGCGGGCATCGGAACGAGGCGGAGGGTGGGCTCCTTGTTCTGAGGAAGCACCGTCATACGCAGTAGCTCCGTGTTCTGCCATCCAAGGGATGAGGGCGGAGGGCGGAGGGATGACCCATACGCTTTGCTAAGGGATGAGGGCGGAGGGCTGAGGGCGGAGGCGGAACCCAGGACCTGTTTCCGTTTCGTGTTTTTCCCTCATCCCTCATCCTTCATCCCTCATCCCTCATCCCTCATCCCTGCCTTTAGTGGCCCGCATACATCCGGTTGATCTCGGCGTTGAACTTTTCCATCACCTTGGCGCGTTTGAGCTTCATGGTCGGCGTGAGCAGGCCGTTCTCGATGGTCCACGGCTCAAGGGTGGGCGTCACGCGGCGCACCTGCGCGTAACCCGGAAATTCCTTCATCTGGGCCGCGATCCGCGCGAGCAGGATTTCCTCGGTCTGCTTCGAGCGCGCCGTCGCGGCGGAGGCTTCGAGCCCGCGCTCGGCGCACAGTTTCTTCCAGTGGTCGGCATTGAGCACCGTCATCACGCTCAGGTACGACTTGCCCTCCCCGAGCAGCATCACCTGCTCGAACAGCGGGTCGCGCGCGATCGCCGCTTCGATGTCCACCGGGGGCACTTTCTCGCCGTTGGAGAGCACGATGATCTCCTTCAGCCGTCCGGTAATGTAGACGTGACCCTGCTCGTCGATGCGCGCCGTGTCACCGGAGTTGAGCCAGCCGTCCGGCCCGATCATCGCCTTAGTCGCTTCCGGGTTGTTCCAATAACCAAGCATGACGTTCGGCCCCTTGATCAGCAGCGCATGGTTCTCGCCGATCTTGACCTGAACCCCAGGGAAAGCCCGGCCGATGCTCGCCGGAATGTTGTCTTCAGGACGATTGGCGCACACGGCCGGGCTGGTTTCGGTGAGCCCGTAGCCTTGCAGCACGCGTAAGCCGAGGCCGATGAACACGCGCGAGATGTCGGGCGGCAGGGCCGCACCGCCGGAAAATGCAGCCCGCAGACGGCCGCCGAGCCGCGCCAGGATTTTATTTGCGACCAGCGCGTTCAGCACCGGCCACAGCAGGAACGAAGGCTGCCACGGCCCGCGCCCCTGCTCATGCTCGAAGCGCGCATAGCCCACGCTCACCGCCAGCTCGAACAGCTTCTTCCTCACCGGAGGCCCTTCATCGAGCTTTCCGCGGATCGCCCCATAGACGCGCTCGTAGATGCGCGGCACCGATATCAACAGCGTCGGCCGTATTGTCTGCAGGTCTTCCGCGAGCTGCGGGATCGAGCGCGCGTAGGCGGTCGTCGACCCGGTCATGATGCTGAGGTAGTAGCCGCAGGTGCGCTCTAAGGTATGCGACAGCGGCAGAAACGAGAGGAACACGTCTTCAGGCGTCGCGGTGAGCACGGAGGAGAGGCACGCCGCGGCATTGGACAGGATGTTGTGATGCGAGAGCATCACGCCCTTGGGACGCCCGGTCGTACCAGAGGTGTAGACGATGGTGGCGAGCGCATGCGGATCGCGCGGCACATGGCGCGTCTCGCTTCCCTGGTCCGGCAGCCACTCGGCCAGCGATTTCAGCCTCGGCTCGCCGGAATTGGGCACGGGATTGACGGACAGAATGCGCACCAGGGTGCCGACGTGGCCCTTCACCTCCGCGAGCGCCTGCCACTGCTCCGCACCCTCGATCAGCAGCACCTTGCAGCCGGCATCGCCGATGATGTAGGCGACGTTGTCCGGCCGGTCCTGCGTATACAGCGGTACTACGACCAG